>NZ_JBHTVQ010000031.1:0-86091 GCF_042792855.1 Streptomyces sp. NPDC056600 | reverse complement strand
GAACCTCGTCTCCGAAGGAGACGGGGTATCAACATATCTGGCGTTGACTTTTGGCACGCTGTTGAGTTCTCAAGGTGCGGACGCTTCCTTTGTACTGACCCTCTCGGGCTTTCCTCCGGGCGCTTCCTTCGTTTCCGACTCTATCAGACCGTTTCCGTTCCGATTTCCTCGGTGCTTTCCAGGTTCTTCGCCTTTCGGCGTTTTCCCTTTCCGGCGTTTCCGACTCTATCAGAACCTTTCGGCGCCTGATTCCCAGTCAGAGGGGGTTGTCTTCCCGGCTGTTGGGCCGTTCCGACGTCTCAAACCTTAGCGGATCTTTCCCGTGGTTCCCAATCGGCCCTTTTCGGAGCCGGCCCGGAGACCTCGAGATCCGCGTGAATTGCATTCCGGGCACGCCGAAAAGAATCCCGCGGGGGTGATCGTGCTGGGTGTGAGGTGCCGCTGAGAGCGGCGGACGGTTGCCGGGGAGCCGTGACGGCTCGGCGGCAACTCGAAGAACCTTACGGACCGGAGGGGGACGTGTCAAGAGACCCGGCCGACGCGGTCAGTCCAGGTCGGTCAGGCGGCCGCCGGCGTCCGGCTGGGCGTGCTCGACGCGGATGAGCAGCCGGTTGAGCAGCTCGCCCAGGGTGGCGCGCTCGTCGGAGGAGAGGTCCTGGAGGAGGTCCTCCTCGAAGACGCTCGCCAGCCGCATGGCGTCCAGCCACCGCTCGCGGCCGAGCGGGGTGAGCTCGACGATGACCCGGACGCGGTTGGACTCGTCGCGCTCGCGGGTCACCAGGCTCTCGGTGACCATGCGGTCGATCCGGTGGGTCATCGCGGCCGGGGTGAGGCCGAGGCGCTTGGCCAGCTCGCCCGGGCCCATTCGGTAGGGGGCGCCGGAGAGGACCAGGGCCTTGAGCACCTCCCACTCGGCGTTGCTGATGCCGAGCTCCGAGGTCTGCCGGCTGTAGGCGACGTTCATGCGCCGGTTGAGCCGGGACAGCGCGGAGACGACCTTCTCGACCTGGGGGTCGAGGTCCCGGAACTCCCGCTGGTAGGCCGCGATCTGCTCCTCGAGCGTCGGCTCGTCGAGAGCCGCTGCGGTCGGGTCTGCGGAGTTGTCGGCCATGTGCGGAGTATCGCATGCACAGACTTGGCATCTGAAGACCTTGGGTGTGTAGTCTTTAGCTTCGAACTTTAGGTTCGAAGTGTTCAGGGCTAACGACTCGTAGCGAGGCAGGTGACAGTGAGCAAGGCGATGCGGCGGATCCAGGTGGGCAGCGCGCTCAGCGCGTTCGGTCTGGGATTCACCGTTCCGTATCTGTACGTCTATGTGGCACAGGTGCGGGGGCTGGGCGCCGTGACAGCGGGGCTGGTCCTCGCGGTGTTCGCGGTGGCCGCCCTGATCGTGCTCCCGTTCGCCGGGCGGGCCATCGTGTCGCGGGGCGCACTCCCCGTGCTGGTCGCCTCGCTGGTGACGGCCGCGGCGGGCTCCCTGGCGCTGGGCCTGTCCGCCGACGCCACCACGGTGCTGCTGTCGGCGGCGCTGCTCGGCGCGGGACAGGCCGTGATGCAGCCGGCGCTGGCCACCCTGGTCGTCGACTGCTCGTCCACGCTCTCCCGGACCCGGGCGTTCGCCACGCAGTTCTTCCTGCAGAACCTCGGACTGGGCGTCGGCGGCCTGATCGGCGGGCATCTGGTGGACCCGTCGCGCCCCGGCTCGTTCGTCCTGCTGTTCTCCATCCAGGCCGCGATGTTCGTCCTGCTCACCGGCCTGATGGCGACCACGCGGCTCCCCAGGGCGACCCTGCCGGAGGACGGCGGTCCGGAGCAGGTGCCCGCGGTGAAGGCCGACTGGCGCGCGCTGTTCCGCAACCGGGCGATGGTCTGGCTCTGCGTCCTGGGCTTCGTGCTGTTCTTCGCCTGCTACGGGCAGTTCGAGTCGGGCCTGAGCGCCTACGGCGTGGAGGCGGCGGGCATCTCGACGTCCACGCTGGGTACCGCGCTGGCCGCGAACACGGCGATGATCGTGCTGGCCCAGTTCCTGGTGCTGCGCTTCGTGGAGCGGCGGCGGCGTTCCCGGGTGATCGCGGGCGTAGGCCTGCTGTGGGCCGTCGCCTGGGCGGTCGCCGGGTTCTCCGGGCTGGCCGACGTCAGCCAGGCCGTCGCGACCGTCTCCTTCATCTCGGTGTACGCGCTGTTCGGACTGGGCGAGGCGCTGCTGTCGCCGACGCTGGCGCCGCTGGTCGCCGATCTCGCGCCCAGCGGGCTGGCCGGTCAGTACAACTCGGCGTTCGCCCTGGTCAAGCAGTTGGCGCTGGCGATCGGCCCGGCTGTGGGCGGGCCGATGGGCGCCGCGCTGCACGGGCCGTACATCGTGCTGATGCTGGTGTTCTGCCTCGGCCTGGCGGGGCTCGCGATGGTGCTGGAGCGGCAGCTCACCACCGCGCAGAACCACCCCTACGCCACCCGATCCCGGGTGGTGGCGCAGTCCGCGCCGGCCTCGCCTCCGGCGGCTCCGGTGGGTGCCGACGCGTAAGCGCCCGGCTCCCCGACGGAGCGCGTCCCACCCTGAGCGCGTCGGCCCCTCGGGCCGGCGCGCTCAGCGCAGCGCGAACTCGCACCAGACCGCCTTGCCGCCGCCCGGCGTGCGCCGGCAGCCCCAGCTGGAGCTGATGGTCGCGACGATCGCGATGCCCCGGCCCGATTCGTCGCCCGGCTCCGCGCGGCGGCGGCGCGGCAGGTGGTCGTCCGCGTCGGTGACCTCCACGATCAGCCGGCGGTCGGTGCGGCGCAGCCGCAGCCGCATCGGCGGCACCCCGTGCTGGAGCGAGTTGGCGACCAGTTCGCTGGCCGCCAGAACACCGAGGTCGCAGAGGTCCGCGGGGAATCGCCAGCTGGCGAGCACCCCGGAGGTGAACGCGCGGGCGTGCGGGGCCGCCTCGGCGCCGCCGAGCAGTTCCAGCTCGGCGTGGCGGAAGAGGTCCGCCTCGGCGCCGGTGCGCTCGGGATGCTGGACCACCAGCACGGCGACGTCGTCGTCGTGGTCGGCGGTGACCCCGGCGGAGCGCATCAGGCGGTCGCAGATCACCTGGGGGTTGCCGCCCGCGCCGGCCAGCGCCCGCTCCAGCGCCGTGATCCCCTCGTCGAGGTCCTTGTCGCGGCGCTCGACCAGGCCGTCCGTGTAGAGGACGGCCGTCGACCCGGGGGTCAGCGGCACGGAGGCGGAGGCGTGCACCCAGCCGCCGGCGCCGAGCGGCGGGCCGGTGGGCTCCTCGGTGCGCACGACCTCGCCCTCGGCGTCGCGGACCAGGATCGGCAGGTGGCCCGCCGAGGCGTAGACCAGGCGGCCCTCGTTGGGGTCGTGCACCGCGTACACACAGGTGGCGATCTGGTTGGCGTCGATCTCGGACGCCAGGCCGTCCAGCAGCTGGAGCACCTCGTGCGGCGGGAGGTCCAGGCGGGCGTAGGCGCGCACGGCGGTGCGCAGCTGCCCCATCACGGCGGCGGCGCGCACCCCGCGCCCCATCACGTCGCCGATGACCAGCGCCGTGCGGCCGCCGCCGAGGGTGATGACGTCGTACCAGTCGCCGCCCACCGCCGCCTCGGTCCCGCCGGGGTGGTAGGTGGCGGCGATGCGCAGGTCGTCGGGCTGCTCGAGCTCCTGCGGGAGCAGGGAGCGCTGGAGGGTCACCGCGGTCTCGCGCTGACGGCGCTCGCTGGCGCGCAGCCGCTCGGCCGCCTCGGCGTGGTCGGTGACGTCGGCGGCGAAGACCAGCACGCCGCCGTGCCGCTCCCCCTCGACCGCCACGGGGGTGCAGGTGAAGGTGTAGCAGCGGCCGTCGGAGACCTTGCGGGACTTCAGCGTGCGCGGGCGGGCGCTGCGCAGGACCTGGTCCAGGAGGGGGAGCAGGCCGGTCTCGACCAGTTCCGGGAGCTGGTCGCGGGCCGCTCCGCCCGGGGTGCGGGGGCCGAACGCGGCGGCGTAGGCGGCGTTGACGTAGGCGACGCGGTGGTCCGTGCCGTGGACCAGGGCGACCAGGGCGGGGACGCGGTCCAGCACCTCGTGGACCGCCAGGTCGTCGAGGGCCGCGGCGCCGGGGCGGGGTCTGCCGCCCGGCTGCTCGGCGCGGGCGGCGGGGACGGAGCCGTCGGTCCGGCGCTCCTGGGCCTCCCGGCCCGGGGTCGCTCCGTCCGGTGAGGGGCCCGTTCCCGCTCGCGCTGCGGCGCGGCGCTGCGTTCCGGGGAGCCGGGCGCTCCAGCGCGTGAAGTTCACGAATCCTTGCCTCGGGTTGTGGTCTCCGGCCTGATCCGGAATGCGGCCGGGTCGGGCGGCCGCCGCGGACGGTGGACCAGTGTGGCAGCCCCGGAGCGGTCCGGGGCGGTTTGCACCGACATCCGTTGGACGCCTGGCGCGTTTGCGGAGTTCCTTCGTCCGGTCAGGTGGACCCGTTCGGGTCGGGGTGAGGGCCGTCGGGATGCATTCCCCCGGCAGCGCGTTCGAACTCCGCACGCGGGTGCTCCATCGAGCCGAGTGAGACGATCTCCCGCGCGAACAGACCGGCCAGCGTCCATTCGGCGAGCACCCGCGCCTTGCGGTTGAGGGTGGGCAGGCGGCCCAGGTGGTAGGCGCGGTGGAGCAGCCAGGCGGCGCGGCCGGTGAGCCGGCGTCCGCGGATCTGGGCGACGCCTTTGCGCAGGCCGAGGGAGGCGACCGCGCCGAGGTGGGCGTGGGCGTAGCGCTCCGTCGGCTCACCCCGCAGGGAGCGCACGAGGTTGTCGGCGAGGACCCGGGCCTGGCGCACCGCGTGCTGGGCGTTGGGCGCCACGGTGGTGCCGGGCGCGTCGACGGCGAGGTCGGGGACCGCGGCCGCGTCGCCGGCCGCCCAGGCGTGCGGGACGCCCTCGACGGCGAGGTGTCCGGTGCACCGCAGCCGCCCCTGGGGGTCCAGCGGCAGGCCCGTGGCGGCGAGCATCGGGGATGGCCGAACCCCGGCGGTCCACACGAGGGTGCGCGCGGGCAGCCGTGCGCCGTCGTCGAGCACCACGACCCGGTCGGTGCAGGAGCGCAACCGGGTGGACAGCCGGACGTCGACGTTGCGGCGGCGCAGCTGGGTGAGGGCGTAGCGGGCGAGCCGCTCGTCGACCTCGGGGAGGATGCGGTCGGACGCCTCGACCAGGAGCCAGCGCAGGTCTTCGGGGGCGATGGTGTTGTAGTGCCGGACCGCGTAGCGGGCCATGTCCTCCAGCTCGGCGATCGCCTCGACCCCCGCGTAGCCGGCGCCGACGAAGACGAAGGTGAGCGCCGCCTCGCGGACCGCGGGGTCGCGGGTGGAGGCGGCGATGTCCAGCTGCTCCAGGACGTGGTTGCGCAGTCCGATGGCCTCCTCCACGGTGCGGAAGCCGATGCCGTGGTCGGCGAGGCCGGGCACCGGGAGGGTGCGCGAGACGGAGCCGGGGGCCAGCACGATCTCGTCGTAGCCGATCGACTCGCCGCGGGGTGCGGAAGAGTTGCGGGCGGCGCGTTCCCCGGAGGCGGCGGTGGTGTACCGGGCGAGGCGCCGGGAGTGCTCGACGCCGGTCACCTCTCCGACGATCACCCGGCAGCCGTCGAGGACGCGGCGCAGCGGCACCACCACGTGCCGCGGGGAGATCGATCCGGCGGCGGCCTCGGGGAGGAACGGCTGGTACGTCATGTACGGGTCGGCCGTGATCAGGACGATCTCCACGGCGCCGGCGCGGAGCTCGGCGCGCAGGCGGCGTTGCAGCCTCAGGGCCGTGTTCATCCCGACGCAGCCGCCGCCCACCACCAGTACCCGGGTGCGCTCCTTCAACATCACACACCCCATGACGCACCCCGCTCAGGACTTTGTCCACAGCCTTGGCAATTCATGTGACCGGCGGCGGATCGCGGGAGTGTGGCGGTGGCATCGGGGCGCGCGGCGGAATCCGCAGGTCGCGGGGGAATCGAGGGCTCCCGGCGGGGGCGCGGCGCGGACTTGTGCGCCGTGTACTCCTTTCGAGGGCCCACCCACGCGGAACGGGACCCTTCTGAATTGACGCCCACTCAACTATGTTCGTTGTGCGTCGGGGTGTGGGGGGATGCGCGGTTCGTGTCCGCGTCGGGCGGGTTTCTTGTCATCCGTCCTCTCCTCGTGGCCCGGCCGTCCAAGGTGGGGAGTCTCCGGGGGGAGACGCAAGAACCGGGGGGTTACACATGCAGACTCAGGAATCTCATCGGCCGTCATCGGCCGTCGCGCGGGCCGCTTCGACGCCGGTCGCGGCGACGGTCGGCGCCACCGGCACCGGTCTCGCCCATGCCGCGGCCCGCGGGATGCGCACGACGCCGCTGCGGGTGGACGCGCAGCGGAATCTGGAGCACGTGCTGCGCGCGGCCCGCGAGGTGTTCGGCGAGCTGGGCTACGGGGCTCCGATGGAGGACGTCGCCCGGCGTGCCCGGGTGGGCGTGGGCACGGTCTACCGGCGCTTCCCGAGCAAGGACGTGCTGGTGCGGCGGATAGCCGAGGAGGAGACGGCCCGTCTGACGGACCAGGCTAGGGCCGCGCTGGGCCAGGAGGACGAGCCGTGGTCGGCTCTCTCCCGGTTCCTGCGCACCTCGGTCGCCTCGGGCGCCGGGCGGCTGCTGCCGCCGCAGGTGCTGCGGGTCGGCGTGGCCGACGACGCCCGGGTGCCGCAGCAGCGGAGCGTCCCGGCGGACCCCGGCGAGTCCGGCCTGCCGGGCGACGACGCCGGAGCGGCGGCGCTGCTCGACGTGGTCGGCCGGCTGGTCGACCGGGCGCGGGCCGCGGGCGAGCTGCGGACGGACGTGTCGGTGGCGGACGTGCTGCTGGTGATCGCGACCGCCGCGCCCTCGCTGCCGGACCCGGCGCAGCAGGCGGCGGCCTCCTCGCGGCTGCTGGACATCCTGCTGGAGGGCCTGCGTTCGCGGCCGTCCTGACGCGGGACCCCGCCCGGTGACGGGCGGGGTGCGGCCGGGGCCGTCCAGGTGCTCGATCCGGGGCCGCGTGCGGGGGGTGTCCCTCGTGCGCGGCCCCGATTGTGCCGCGTGAGGTGCCCGGCTGGAACCCCTGATCGGGCGAAACCCCACGGACGAGTGGTAGTTCCGTCGGTCCGCTCGACGCCGTGTCCCGCTGTGCCACGCTGGCCGCGACATGACGGACCGGCGTGCGGGGGCCAGCCGAGATATGGGCGCGGACGAGCGGAACGACAAGGGCGCCAGGGCCGGCGAGGGTGCGGCGGGCATGGGCGCGGGTGCGGGTACGGGGGGTGCGGGCGCGGGTGGGTCACGGCCCGCCGGCGCCGCCGGGAGGATTCCCGAGCAGGCCGGGCCGCCCGGCGCGGGAGCGCGGGAGCCCGAGGCCGGGGCGCGTGAGGCCGGGGCCCGTGAGACCGGCAGTGGGGCGCGTGAGGCCGGGTCCGGGGCCCGTGACACCGCAGGCCGGTCGCATGAGGCCGGGCTGGCCGCGGGGCCGGGGCGCGGGGCCTTCTTCCCCGCGCAGCGGGAGGCGGGCAGCGGACGGGAAGCTGCCGGGGACCCCGCCCCGGGCTCCGACGCCGAGTTGATCGTGCGGATGCGGGCCGGGGACGACTCCGCCTACGAGGCCCTCTACCGCCGGCACGCCGACGCCGTGCGCCGGTACGCCCGCACCTGTTGCCGGGACGCGCACACCGCGGACGACCTCACCGCCGAGGTGTTCGCCGCCATGCTCCAGGCGGTGCGCGGCGGGGCCGGTCCGCGGCACGCCGTCCGCGCCTACCTGCTGACCACCGTGCGCCGCACCGCCGCCGGCTGGACCAGGTCGGCCCGGCGCGAGCAACTGGTCGACGACTTCGCGGTGTTCGTCGAGCAGTCGATCCGCGGCACCGACCGGGTGGACGACGACACGCTGGAACTCGGCGCGGACGTGCGGGCGATGCACGAGGCCGATCAGTCCCTGGCGATGCGGGCGTTCCGCTCGCTGCCCGAGCGCTGGCAGGCGGTGCTCTGGCACACCGAGGTCGAGGACGAGTCGCCGGGCGAGGTCGCCACGCTGTTCGGGCTGGACGCCAACGGCACGCGGGTGCTCGCCAGCCGGGCCCGTGAAGGTCTCAAGCAGGCGTACCTGCAGGCGCACGTCAGCGCGACGCTCACCGCCGACGCGGAGTGCGCCCGGTACGCGGACCGGCTGGGCGCGTTCGCCCGGGGCGGGCTGCGGATCCGGGCCGAACGGGGGCTGCGCAAGCACCTCGAGGCATGCGCGCGGTGCCGGATGGCGGCGGCACAGCTCAAGGAGGTCGCGCAGGGCATCCCGGCAGTGGTGCCGGTGGCCGTCATCGGGTGGTTCGCCGCGGCGGGGTACGCCAAGGTGGCGGGGCTCGTGGCGGGCGGCACCGGGGCCGGGGCGGTGGCCGTGGGCGGGTCGGCGGTGGCCGCGGCGGGCGCCGGCGGCGGCGCGGGGGGTGCCACGGCGGCGGCCGGGGGCGCGGGAGGTGTGGTCGCGGGGGGTTCCGGAGCGGCGGCCGGTGCGGGTGCCGGGGCCGGTGGTGGCGGGGCGGTGGCCGAAGGGCTGGGGGCTCCGGCCAAGGCGGGCATCGCGGCGGGGGTGGTCACGGTGGCCGCCGCGGTGGTGGCGCTCGCGCTGATCGGGGACGACCGCCCCGCGCCGTCGACGCCGCCGGTGGCCGGTCCTCCGCCGGTGTCGGAGCCGGCCGCGGCACCCGAGGACGTGCCTCCGTCGTCCGGGCCGAAGCGGCCCGCGCGGCCGGTGGAGGCGGGGGCGGCGGCAGCCCTCCCGCCGGAGTCCGAGCCGTCCGCCGAGGCGCCCGCGCCGTCCGTCGAGCCCTCGCCCTCGCCCTCCCCCGCTCCGGCTCCCGCGCCAAGGCCGGCGCCCGGGCCGGCCGAGGAACCGCCGCCCCCGCCCGTGGCGCCGGCCGAGTACCGGTGGAGCGGCCTGCCGTACGGCGTCTCCGGTGACGGCAGCGGGCCGGAGATGCGGCTCGCGCAGAGCACCTGGGTCTGGCAGCGGAGGTCCCTCGCCGTCGCCGGGGTGACCTACCCCGAGGGGGTGACGGTCAACGGGCGGTCCTCCGTGGTGATCGACCTCAACCGGTCGTGCACCTCGTACCGGGCGATGGCGGGGATCGACGACATGTCGCTGGGGCTGGGGTCCGCGGTGTTCTCCGTCCACGCCGACGGGGTGCGGCTGTGGCAGTCCGGGGTGGTGCGGGCGGGGGATCCGGCGGTGCCGGTGTCCGTCGCCCTGTCCGGGCGGCGGACGGTCCGTCTCGTCGTCGAGCCGCGCGGCGGCGCTCTCGCGGTCCCCGCCGACTGGGCCGCCTCCCGCTTCCTCTGCGGGTGACTTCACGGCAGGGCGGTTCCGCCCGTGCCGCCGGAGGGTGCGACCACAGCCCCCTCCCCCGCAGTGGACGACCGTGCCGCCACGGCACGAGACGGCCCCACCCGCCTGCGGACAATCGTGCCGTGCCGCTGGGCCATGCGGGTCCCCCCCGGACGGAGTCTGGGGAGGGCGGGCGCAGGGCCCCACGTCCTCCAAGAACTTCGTCCGGGGGAGTACCCCCATCGCCCCCTGGGCGGCACAGCCGCCCGCAGGTGGGGCGACGTGACCGTCCCGCAGGCGCGGGATGGCAGGGTGGTGGAAGCGACGCGGCGAAAGGACGCCCCCCGTCACCGTCCCGTCGCGTCGAGGGCCTTGCGGCGGGGTGGGGTGAGGCCGGCGGGGGCGGCGCGGCGGCGGGCGGTGCCGGTCCAGCAGGTGCCGCGCCGCGACAGCAGCCGCCGCAGCCACAGTTCGAGGGAGACGATGTCCGCGAGCCCCGCGGAGGCCAGCGGCTCGCCCTCCGCCCCCGCCCGCAACGCCTCCCGCACCACCCGCGCCTCGACCAGCCCCGCCTCCGCCAGGAACGGCGAGGCGAACAGGTCGCCCAGCACGTCCCCCGCGGCCCGCAGTCCCGCCCGGTCCGCGGCCTCCGCCGTGGCGTGGCTGGGCGCTCCCCAGCCGGGCGGCAGGTCGCCGACGCCCGCGCCCTCGAGGACCGAGCGCAGGATCGCCGCCCGTGCCCCGGGCCGCACCCGCAGCGTCTCCGGCAGGGCGCGCCCCGCCCGCACCACCTGGTTGTCGAGGAAGGGCGCGTGCAGCCGCTGCGCGCGGACCTCCGCCGCCTGCTCCAGCACCCGTACGTCCGCCGCGTAGCGGGCCAGCGCGGCCCGGGCGCGGAAGTCGCCGGGCCGCTGCCCGGGGCCCATGGCCGCCGCGCGCAGCGTCGCCGCCTGCAGACGTCCGGAGACGTCGGCCAGCGCCTCTCCGGTCAGCCACCGCGCGGCCGGACCGGGGGTGGCCCACACCAGCGCGGCCAGCGAGGCCTCCACCGCTCCGGCCACGGCGGCGGCGTCGTCGAACCGGCGGTGCCGCAGCCGCTCCGCCAAATCGTTCATGCCGGCCGGGTACGAGGTGCGGGCCAGCTTGCGGGCCGCACCGTAGACCCGGGCCGGGACCAGCACCGAGCCGTCCGCCCGGGCGAGGGCCATGGTGGGCCGGACCAGGTGGCGGCGCTTGCGGTCCATCAGCAGGTCGGCGAGGCGGGCCGGGTGGGCGTCCAGGACCTCGCGGGCGCCGTGCCCGGTGAAGTGGTCGGCGCTGCCCGCCGCGAACCGGGCGCGGTGCCGGGCCGCGGAGACCAGCGAGCGGCCGGGCTCGTCGGTGAGCGGCCCGTCGAGGTCGGCGTAGGGCAGTGCCTCCGCGCCGCCCGCGACCACCACGTGCCGCAGGCGGGGGTTGGCGGCCAGGGTGCCCGCACGCTCCAGTTCGGCCTCGCGGCCGCGGACCGCCAGGTCGTTGAAGGTGACCGCGAGGAGCCGCTCCCCCGCACCCGCGCCGTGACCGAGCACGGTGCCGGGGCGGCCGGGCAGACCGGCGGCGAGCAGGGCCAGGGTGCCGGAGCCGGGGCCGCCGGACAGGTCGGC
This sequence comes from Streptomyces sp. NPDC056600, assembly GCF_042792855.1. NCBI lineage: Bacteria > Bacillati > Actinomycetota > Actinomycetes > Kitasatosporales > Streptomycetaceae > Streptomyces > Streptomyces sp. NPDC056600. The sequence goes on along the minus strand of NZ_JBHTVQ010000031.1, from coordinate 75,128 downwards.
GCCGATGCCGGGCACCGGCATCCGGTCGGCACGGCGGTCGGCGGGACCCATGCCGGGCACCGGTCCGGGGTCCGTCCCGGCGCCGGGCATGTGCCGGGGAGCCGCCAGCCGGGTGCGGACCGCCTCCACCAGCGCCTCGCGCAGCGCGTCCACGGCGCTGTGCGGGTCGGCGGAGGGCGCGGCCACGGCGAGCGACGCGACCGGCTCGTACCCGGCGACCTCACGCGCTCCGGCGCGCAGGATCAGGGCGTGTCCTGGCGGGATGCGCCGCACCCCTTCGTAGGGGGTCGAGTCCTGCACCGCGGCCGGGACCTCCGGCGCGGCGAGCAGGGCGGCCAGGTGCCCGAAGTCGAGGTTGGCGCCGACCAGGTCGGCGAGCGGCAGCGCCGCGGTGGCGTAGGCGGTGCCGCCCCGCCAGGGGGTGTGGAAGACGGGGCGGGCACCGGCCAGGTCGCCGCAGATCGTGGTGCGCCGGTCGACCTGGACGACGACGGTGTAGCTGCCGGGCCAGGCGGTGAGGTGGCGCAGCGCGCCGCCGCGGGCCGCGAAGAGGCCGGCCAGCAGCTGGTCGTCGGTGGCCCCGCACAGCCCCACCACCGCTATCCGGGTGCGGGCGTCGGCGATCAGGACGCGGGTCTCGTCGGGCCGCCAGTCGCCCACCGCCCACAGCGGGTCGACGCCGCCCCACAGCAGCTGCGCGCCCACCGGCTCGGGGGTGTCCTCGCCGAACTCGTCGGGGTAGCCGTCGGGTTCGCCGTAGGCGCCGAAGAGGTCGGGGCCGGGCGGCCGATGGCCCGCGGCGGTGCTGCTCCATCCCACCAACCACCGCATCGACGCCTCCACAGGCTGTGGACAATCAGTGCACGAGCGAACCTGTGCACCATGCTGCCACGAAGGGAGTGTCACGGAGGCATGCCGACGCGCCCTCCGTGCCGGCCGCCCGAAGGCCCCGTCAAGTGCCGCTCCACCGGGGCGACTTGAATGCGCCCCCTGGCGCGCCCCCGGTGACCACCCGGTGCGCCTGCGTTCACCTGGCGGGAGGGCCCTGACGGCCTCTCGGCGTGGGGCATATTTTCAGCCAAATACGCCGACTGTGTGCGACCTGCGGAGCCCCGCGCACACTCTCCGTACATACGGAGGAGTACGTACGGTCCGGGAGGCGGGCTGCGCCTCCCGGACCGGTCCGCCGCCCGCGGGGATGTGGCGGCGGTGTCCCCCAGCCCGCTGGATCCAGTACAGCGGGCCGACCCACGCATCACCCATGGAACAGTCCCGGCCGCCGGCGATGCAGAGCGCACGGCCGGGCGCACGGCCACACACCGGGAGCACGTGGACACACTCCGTACTCCCGCCCGGGCAGCAATCTCGCCATACGGAACTTTGCCCCTTAACGCATGGGATTCGGAGAACTACGCTGGGTTTACGAATGCCGCGGGTTTATGCCAGTCGCGGCAGCCGTCTCTGCCGAGGGGGAAGCGGATGTCCAGGGAGCAACGCGGGCCGAACGAGAAGCTCGGCGCCGTTCTCGCCCTCGCGGGCATCAGCAACGCGGGGCTGGCGCGGCGGGTCAACGACCTGGGGGCGCAGCGCGGTCTGACGCTTCGGTACGACAAGACGTCGGTGGCGCGCTGGGTGTCCAAGGGCATGGTGCCGCAGGGCGCGGCCCCCCATCTGATCGCGGCCGCCATCGGGCAGAAGCTCGGCCGGCCGGTCCCGCTGCACGAGATCGGGCTGGCGGACGCCGACCCGACGCCCGAGGTCGGTCTGGCCTTCCCGCGCGACGTCGGGCAGGCGGTGCGGTCGGCCACCGAGCTGTACCGGCTCGACCTGGCCGGCCGGCGGGCGGGCTCGGGCGGCATCTGGCAGTCGCTCGCCGGTTCCTTCGCCGTCTCCGCCTACGCGACGCCCGCCTCGCGGTGGCTGATATCCCCGGCCGACACCTCGGTGGCGCGCGAGGCCGGCGCCACGGAGGGGTCCGGCTCGCCGCTGAAGGTGGGCCACAGCGACGTCCGCAAACTGCGCGAGGCGGCGGAGGACGCGCGGCGGTGGGACTCCAAGTACGGCGGCGGGGACTGGCGGTCCTCGATGGTGCCCGAGTGCCTGCGGGTCGAGGCGGCGCCGCTGCTGCTCGGGTCGTACTCCGACGACGTCGGGCGCGCCCTCTTCGGGGCGAGCGCCGAGCTGACCCGGCTGGCGGGCTGGATGGCCTTCGACACCGGGCAGCAGGAGGCCGCGCAGCGCTACTACATCCAGGCCCTGCGGCTGGCCCGCGCGGCGGCGGACGTGCCGCTGGGCGGCTACGTCCTGGCGTCCATGTCCCTGCAGGCCACCTACCGGGGCTTCGGCGACGAGGGCGTGGACCTCGCCCAGGCCGCGGTGGAGCGCAACAGAGGGCTGGCCACGGCCCGCACGATGAGCTTCTTCCGCCTGGTCGAGGCGCGGGCCCACGCCAAGGCGGGGGACGCGGCCGCGGCCGGGACGGCGCTGAAGGCCTCCGAGAGCTGGCTGGAGCGTTCCCGTGAGGGGGACAACGACCCGACCTGGCTCGGCTTCTACGGCTACGACCGGTTCTGCGCCGACGCCGCCGAGTGCTACCGCGACCTGAAGGCGCCCGGGCAGGTGCGGCGGTTCACCGAGCAGGCGCTGTCCAAGCCGACCGAGGAGTTCGTGCGCTCGCACGGGCTGCGGCTGGTGGTCTCCGCGGTGGCCGAACTGGAGTCCGGCAACCTGGACGCGGCCTGCGAGCAGGGGGTCCGCGCGGTGGAGGTGGCCGGGCGGATCTCGTCCGCGCGCACCACGGAGTACGTCAAGGACCTGCTCACCCGGCTCGAGCCGTACGGCGACGAACCGCGTGTCGTCGAGTTACGCGAACGCGCCCGCCCTCTTCTCGGCACCCCGGCCTGACCTCGGCCGCCCCCGGCACGGCGGCGCCCGGACCGGGGGTGGTGAGCGCGGGGCGAAGGAGCGGTGCGCCGTAGAATCGGGGCATTGTGTCTGACGCCCCGAACCCCAGCCGCCGCCCCGCCCGGACCCCCCGGTTCCCGGACGGACCGCAGCCCGATCCGGCCGGCTCCCACCACGAGCGCCGCATCCGCAGCTTCCAGCCCCGCCGCAGCCGGGTGACCACCGGACAGGCCGACGCCATCGAGCGGCTCTGGGCCCGGTGGGGCCTGGACATCGACGGCCGCCGCACCCTGGACCTCACCGAGCTCTTCGGTGACGACCGCCCCGTCGTGCTGGAGATCGGCTTCGGCATGGGCGAGGCCACCGCCCAGATGGCCGCCGACGACCCGGCGACCAACATCCTCGCGGTGGACGTGCACACCCCGGGCCAGGGCAACCTCCTGAGCCTCGCCGAGAGGAGCGGACTCGGCAACGTCCGCGTGGCCAACGGCGACGCGATCATCCTGCTCCGCGAGATGCTCCGGCCCGACGCGCTGGCCGGGCTGCGCGTCTACTTCCCCGACCCCTGGCCCAAGAAGCGGCACCACAAGCGGCGGCTGATCCAGCCCGAGTTCCTGGACCTGGCCGCCGACCGGCTCAGCCCGGGCGCGGTGCTGCACTGCGCCACGGACTGGGAGCCGTACGCGGAGCAGATGATGGAGGTGCTGACCGCGCACCCCCGCTTCGCCAACACGCAGCCCGAGGGGCACTTCGCGCCCCGGCCGGAGTTCCGTCCCCTCACCCGGTTCGAGGGCCAGGGGCTGGACAAGGGGCACGTCGTGCGCGACCTGCTCTTCCGCCGGGTCTGAGGAACCGGCGGCACGGCGGATCAGTCGGAGGCCGTGTCCAGCCGGGCCGTCTGCTCGTCGGTGAGCCGCAGGCCGGCGACCGCCGTGAGGGCGGGCAGCTGGTCCACCGTGCGGGCGGAGGCGGTCGGCGCGACCACCGTCGGGCGGGCGGCGAGCCAGGCCAGGGCCACCGTGGCCGGGGACGCGCCGTGCGCCTCGGCGATCTCGTCGAGGGCGGCCAGGACGCGCCGGCCACGCTCGCTGTCCAGGTGCCGGGCCGCTCCGGTCGCCCGGGGGCTGTCCACCGTGGTCCCCGGGCGGTACTTGCCGGTCAGGAAGCCGGACGCCAGCGCGTAGTACGGCACGGCGGCCAGCCCCGCCCGCTCGGCGACGTCGCGCAGGGGGCCCTCGTAGGTGTCCCGGGAGACCAGGTTGTAGTGCGGCTGCACGACCGTGTAGCGGGCGAAGCCCTCGCGCTCGGAGAAGTCCAGCGACTCCTGCAGCCGCTCGGCGGTGATGTTGGACGCGCCGATCGCCCGCACCTTGCCCTCGCGGACCAACTGGTCGAGGGCGAGCAGGATCTCCTCGACCGGCGTCCCGGGCTGGTCGAAGTGCGTGTAGTACAGGTCGATGTGGTCGGTGCCCAGCCGGCGCAGCGAAGCCTCCGCCGCCGCCCTGATGTTGGCGGCGGACAGCCCGCGGTACTTCGGGTGCTGGCTCACCTTGGTGGCGACCACGACCTCGGAGCGGTTGCCCCGGGCCTTGAGCCACCTGCCGATGACGGTCTCCGACTCGCCGCCCTCGTTGCCCTCCACCCAGGCGGAGTACGAGTCGGCGGTGTCGACGAAGTTGCCGCCCGCCGCGGTGTACGCGTCGAGGACGGCGAAGGACTCCCGCTCGTCGGCGGTCCATCCGAAGACGTTGCCGCCGAGGGCGAGCGGGAACACCTCGAGGCCGGACGTACCCAGCTTGCGCAGTTCACTCATGACGATGACCAACGCGTCCGGCCGGCGGCGCATTCCGACGCGCCGTCAGCCGGCCACGGACATAGGGAAGGGGGAGGGGGGTGCGGCGTCGTCAGAGGTTGACGCCGCGCGCGGCCATCCAGGCCATCGGGTCGACGCCGTCGCCGCCGCCCGGGTGCACCTCGAGGTGCAGGTGCGGGCCGGTGACGTTGCCGGTCGCGCCCACCCGGCCGATGACGTCGCCGGTGGTCACCTTCTGGCCGACGCTGACGTTGATCGAGGACTGGTGGCAGTACCAGAGCTCGGTGCCGTCCTCGAGGGTGAGGATGGTCCGGTAGCCGTACGAGCCTGCCCATCCGGCCTCGGTGACGGTGCCGGTGTGGACGGCCTTCAACAGCGTGCCGGTGGGGGCCGCGAGGTCCAGGCCCGTGTGGTAGCCGGAGGACCACATGGAGCCGGCCTGCATGTACGTGGAGGTGATCGTGTAGGAGGACGCCGGCGAGACGAAGCTGGCCGCCAGCTTGGCGATGCGCTCGGCCTCGGCCTTGGCCTTGGCCTCCTCCTCGGCCTTCTCGGCGGCGGCCTCGCGGGCCTGTGCCTCCGCCTTCTCCTTGGCCGCCTTCTCGGCGGCGGCCTGGGCGGCGGCCTCCTGGGCCTCCAGCGCGGCCTGCGTCTCGGCCTCCTGCTCCTGCTGGGCGGCCTGCGCCATGATGCGGGTGCGCAGCGCCTCGCCGGCGTCGGCGGAGGACGGGGTCTCGGCCGGGGCGACGCCCACGCCCATCTCGCCGAGGACGCTGGGGGCCTGCTCGGCGGCCGCGGTTTCGGTCTCGTCGCCGCCGGGAAGCAGGGAGGTGACCGGGTCCAGCGACGGCATCTGCGGCATGGTGATGTGCACCGGAGCCTTGCCGGGCGCGGCGGTGGCCATGCCGCCCGCGCCGACGGCGGCGATCACACCGACGCCGAGGACGGTGGAACTGCGGGCCAGGCCCCGCTGCTTGGCCACCCGGTGACGGCCTCTGGAGACCGTCCCCTCGCTGGGGTTCCACTCCCCGAAGGAGCCCTCGCCGGGGACTCCGGCGGGACCGTACGCGTCGGCGGCCACACGCTGGCTCGGCACGAAGGGCAGTTCAGGGGCAGGGGGGTTGGACGCCACGGAGGCGCGCTCCTTTCCTTCCGTCTCGCCTACCGGGTTAGCTGACGGGTTCGGAGCGGGAAGGTCTCCTACGCGCGCATACGGAGATACGCCCGATTCACCCCGGAAAGTGGTTCCCCGGTTCCCTTGCGGGATTCGGCAGAGCGCACGGAGCCGTCGCTTGTGACGGCTGGGACAGCCGCGCGCTGCGTTATCGAACGTTAATAGAAGCGGTGGCTCAATTCCAAGCCGTTCCTTCACATCGTCCAACGTTGTGGCCTGAACCTATGGAGGTTCTCCAGGGCGAAACGGACATGGCTTAGGTCACACCGTCACGACCGCCATGGCTTGATCACTTCGGTGGGCGTCCTGCGGTCCCGGGGTGCCGCCGCCGCGTCCGGGCCGGTCACACGCTCCGCACGGCCAGCAGCGCCATGTCGTCCGCGATGTCTCCCCCGGAGTGCAGGGCCACGTCCTCGGACAGGAATTCCAGCAGGTCCTCCGGCTCGCCGAACACCCGCCCGTCCAGCCGCTCGACCGGGTCGTAGAACACCCCGTCCTCGTCCCGCGCCTCGGTCAGACCGTCGGTGTAGAAGAGCACCGTGGCGCCCGGCCGCAGCGGCACGGGCGGACCGGGGTGGGGCGATCCCACCAGCTCCGCGAGCGCGAGCGGGCCCCCGGGCTCCCCCGAATCCAGCAACCGCGGCTGTGCCCCCGGTTCCAGCAGCAGCGGCGGCGGATGGCCGTGGTTGACGATCGTCACGCTCCGGCCGTCCCGGGAGAACTCGGCGAACACCGCCGTCACGAAGCCCTCCTGCTGTTCCAGCTCCACGGCCCGCCGGTCCCGCTCACGGACCACCGCCTGCTCCATGTGCTCGGCGGCCTGTTCGATGGTGTCTGCCCGCTCCGCCACCTCGCGGAAGGCCCCGACGACGACCGCGACCGCCGCCACGGCGTCCATCCCCTTGCCGCGCACGTCCCCCAGCACCACCCGTACGCCGTGCGGCGTGTCGTGCGCGGCGTACAGATCGCCGCCGATGTTGGCCTCCCGCAGGGCCGCCTCGTACCGGGAGGCGATCCGCAGGGCGCCGATCCGCCGCTGCGGCTGCGGCATCACGGCCCGCATCGCCACCTCGGCCATCTGCCGGGCGGACGCGAGGCGCAGGTCGACGCGGTGGACCGCCGTGTTCATCACGCAGGACAGCACCGAGACGAAGACGACGGTGAGCAGCTCGGTGACCATCAGGGCAGGGGAGTCCGTGTCCCGGGTCAGCCGCACGTAGAGGGTGAGACCCGTCGAGAGCAGTCCGATCAGCACCGTGGCGCGCAGGGTGTACAGAGGAGCGGCGATCAACGGGGCGGCGGCGAAGAACGGTACGGCGGTCACGTCCCGCGGCGTCAGACTGTCGTAGGCGAGGCCGAGGACCAGGGCCAGGAAGGGCAGCACCCGCAGCACCAGACGGGCGTAGAGGATCCACCGTCGGCCTGGCCCGAAGGCGGCCTCGGCCTCCGGATCCACCGGTCCGCCTCGCCTCAGCATGGAGTCCATCGTCGCGCGCCGGGCCGGAAGCGGCGACCGCTGGCCTGCGCACGGATGAAGGCTGACGGAGAAAGCTGACGGAGAGGCGCCGGAGAAGAAAGCCGACTGCGGACGCAAACACTCAGGGCCGGAATCCGTGAAGGATTCCGGCCCTGAGTCTTCAGTAGCGGGGACAGGATTTGAACCTGCGACCTCTGGGTTATGAGCCCAGCGAGCTACCGAGCTGCTCCACCCCGCGTCGTTGTGTCTTCACTGTACGACATGGCGCGGGGGAAAAGCGAATCGGTTCACGTCGACCCGCCGAACAGGTGGCGGTTGGGCTCCATGGCACGCTCCTCGTACTCGGGCAGTCGCACCACCCGGGCGCCGCCCGCCGCCAGCACCCCGCTGCCGTCCGCGGCCGCCACGAAGGTGTCGGGCTCCCGCCAGGCGGTGACCACCCGCCGCACCCCGGCGTCCAGGATCAGCCGCGCGCACGGGGCCGGCCGGGAGGCACGGCGCGCGCACGGCTCCAGGCTGCTGTAGACGGTGGCCCCGGGCAGCCGCGGGTCGTCCGGGGCGATCTTGGCGAGCGCCGCCTCCTCGGCGTGGACCACCGGGTCGCCTCCCTCCCGGGAGTGGCCGCGGGCCAGCTCGGTGCCGTCCTCGGCCACCACCACCGCGCCCACGCTGAACGCGGTGCGGGACGGCGGGCACTCCTCGGCCAGGTCGCAGGCGAGGCCCAGCCAGTACCGGTCGGCGGCGGAGGCCGAGGGGCCGGCGCCCGGGGCGACCGGCCGGTAGCGGGCGAGCACCACGTCGCCCACCCGCCGGGTCTCCTCCAGCCGCAGCCTGCCCGGCGGATAACCGCCCGGGCCGAAGAGCCGCGGCGCGTCCGGTTCGCCGACCAGCAGCGGGCCCAGCGCCAACTGGAGCTCGTCGGCGAGCTGGAGCCGCAACAGCTGGGTGTGGACGCTGCCGCCTCCCTCGACCATCAGCCGTCGCACCCGGTACGCGGCGTGGAGGTGCTCCAGAACGGCCCGCCAGTCCAGTTCCGGTCCCACCGGGACCACCTCGACGTCCTTTTGGCCACGCAGCGCCTCCTGCGCCCGCGATGCGCCCCCGTCCGTGGTGTAGACGGCCTTGCGGCCGCCGGTGCGCCAGAAGCGGGCCGCCGGGTCCAGTTCACCCGAACCGGTGACGAGCACCTTGAGCGGGAACTCCGGCAGCCCGGCAGCGGTGCGCGCGGCCCGCCGTTCGGGCGAGCGGACCACCAGCCGCGGGTCGTCGGCGCGCAGGGTGCCGGCCCCGATGAGGATCGCGTCGCTCGCGGCCCGCACCTCGTCGACCCGGTCGAAGTCCTCGGGGCCCGAGAGCAGCAGCCGCTCCGGGCCGGTGTCGTCGAGGCAGCCGTCGAGCGAGACGGCGGCGGAGAGCAGGACGTAGGGGTGCGGCATGGGGCGGCTCCGGGACGTGACGCGGCGCATGCTCCGGCCGGGGTCGGCCGGGCGCATGCGCCGCGTCAGAAGTAGGCCCTGTGGGACTCGAACCCACAACCAATGGATTAAAAGTCCACTGCTCTGCCAATTGAGCTAAGGGCCCGTGGTGATGTTGCTTCCCCGAGCATAGCGGGAGGGGGCCTCCCGTCCGAGCGGGTATCCGGGGCCGACGGCGCGCGGGAAGCGCGGAGGGCCCGCACGACCGGGGTCGTGCGGGCCCTCACAGGCGGTGTGCGCGGGCGCGTCAGCCGTTGCGCTTCCAACGCGGCTTCTCGTCGCGGCGGCCGAAGGAGCCACCGCGGTGGTCGTCACGACGGTCGTCGCGGCGGCCGAACGGACGGTCCGAGGTGCCGCCGGCGCGGAAGCCCGGGCGGTCGTCACGGCGGTCGCGGTTGAACGGACGGTCGTTGCCGCGGAAACCACCACGGTCGTCACGACGCTCGAACGGACGGCCGCCACGGTCACCGCCGCGGTCGTCACGGTTGAACGGACGGTCGCCACGGTCGTTGCCGCGGTCGCGGTTGAACGGACGGTCGTCGCGGCGCTCGAAGGAACGGCCGCCACGGTCACCGCCGCGGTCGTCACGGTTGAACGGACGGTCGCCACGGTCGTTGCCGCGGAAACCACCGCGGTCGTCACGACGCTCGAACGGACGGCCGCCGCGGTCGTCACGACGCTCGAAGGAACGGCCACCACGGTCGTCGCGGTTGAACGGACGGTCGCCACGGTCGTTGCCGCGGTCGCGGTTGAACGGACGGTCGTCGCGGCGCTCGAAGGAGCGGCCGCCACGGTCACCGCGGTCGTCGCGGCGGAAGCCGCCACGGTCGCCGCCCCGGTCGTCGCGGCGCTCGAAGGAACGGCCACCACGGTCGCCACCGCGGTCGTCACGACGCTCGAAGGAACGGCCACCACGGTCGTCACGGTTGAACGGACGGTCGCCACGGTCGTTGCCGCGGTCGTCACGGCGCTGCGGGCGGTCCTCGCGCTCGGTGCGGTCGACCTGCTGGGCGCTCGGCTGCTCCGGCACGGAGACGGCGGCGGCCTCGGTGGCCTCCGCGGCCTCACGGACGACGGCGGCCTCGGCCAGCGCGGCCTCCGGGTCGTCCCCGCGCTCGCGGGCGGCACGGGCGGTGAGGCGGTCGGCCTCGTCGCGCAGCTCGGCGGCGCGGCGCTGCAGACGCTCCAGCTCCTTGGTGAGCTGGGCGACCTCACGCTCGGCCTGGACGGCGGCGCCGGCCACCGACTCGGCCTGGAGCTCGGTCATCGAACGGGCGCCGGTGATCTCGGCGACCTCGGGCTCGAAGGCGTTGCCGCTCTGGATGATGTGGCGCGAGGCGTCGATGCCCGCGTCCTCCATCAGCCGGAAGATCTGGCGGCGCTGGTGCGGCAGCGACAGCGAGACGACGGTGCCGGTGCGGCCGGCACGGGCGGTGCGGCCGGCACGGTGCAGGTAGTCCTTGTGGTCGCCGGCCGGGTCCACGTTGAGGACCAGGTCGATGCCGTCGACGTGGATGCCGCGGGCGGCGACGTCGGTGGCGACCAGAACGTTGACGTAACCGTCCTTGAAGTCGGCCAGGGTGCGGGTACGCGCGCCCTGGGTCATGCCGCCGTGCAGGGCGTCCGCCTTCACGCCGGCGTCGCGCAGCTGCTCGGCGATGCGGTCGGCGCCCAGCTGGGTGCGGACGAAGATGATCGTGCGGCCCTTGCGGGAGGCGATCGCCGCGGTGACCGGAGCCTTGTCCTTCGGCTTCACGATCAGGATGTGGTGCGACATGGTGGTGACGGCGCCCTGGGCGGCGTCGACCTCGTGGCTGACCGGGTTCTCCAGGTAGCGGTCGACCAGGGTCTTGATCTCGTTCTCCATGGTGGCGGAGAAGAGCATCCGCTGGCCGCCGGCCGGGATCTGGTCGAGCAGCTCGGTGACCTCGGGCATGAAGCCCAGGTCGGACATCTGGTCGGCCTCGTCGAGCACCGCGACCTCGACGTCGCCCAGCGAGCAGGCGCCGCGGCCGATGATGTCGCGCAGACGGCCCGGGGTGGCGACGAGGATGTCGACGCCGCGCTCCAGGGCGTAGATCTGGTTGCCCATCGAGGTGCCGCCGCAGACGACCTTCATCTTGAGGCCGAGCACGTCGCCGTAGGGCTGCAGGGCGTCGGCGACCTGCATCGCCAGCTCACGGGTCGGGGTGAGGATGACGGCGCGGGGGCGCTTCTTCTCGGTGCGGCCGCCGGCCAGACGGGCCAGGGCCGGCAGACCGAAGGAGAGGGTCTTGCCGGAGCCGGTGCGGCCACGGCCCAGGATGTCCTTGCCGGCCAGGGCGTCCGGGATGGTCGCGGCCTGGATCGGGAAGGGCGTGGTCACGCCGTTCTGCGCGAGCTTGCGCACGACGCCCTCGGGGAGGCCGAGGTCGGCGAAGGTCGGCCCCGTCTCCTCGGGAGCCTGCTCCTCGGCGGCGTCCGCGGCCTCGGTGACCTCGGGGGCCTCGACGGCGTCCTGGGCCTCGACGGCGTCGGTGGTCTCGTCGAGCTCGGTCGCCGTCTCGTTCTCGGCGACGACGAACTGATCAGTACTGGAAATGGACATGCTTATGCGAAACCTTCCGGAGTCTCGTCGGCACGCGCCCGTCAACTCCGTGTTTCGCGAGGAACCGCCTCGATGCGGTCAGCCACGGCAAGGGAGAGAACGCGCCACACGGCGCGCTCTTTTTCGCTGCGCCGGGCAAATGGGATCAAACGATCTACCACCATACGCACCTCACGCCCATCCGCGCAAACGAGAACGGCGAACGCGAGCCACGCCACACTCCTGAGCCGCTACACGGCCACCGGCGCCTCGCCCGCGGAAGGCTGCGAAGGGGGCAGCGCGGAGGACGGCTGGACCGGCGTGGGGTCCGGAGAGGGCGGCGGCGGGGAGGGCTGCGGCTGCACGGGGCTGGGTTCCTGGCTGGGCGGCTCGGGCGCGGGCTCGCCGGGATCGGCGGGGAGCGGCTCGCCCGGCTCCTCCACGTCGCCCGGGTCCGTGTCCGCCGGGTCCTCGGCCTTCCCGGGGCGCTCGCCCTTCTTCCGGTCCGCCGGACGCCGCTCGTCCTCGCCGGACCCGCCGGGCCGCCGCGAACCGCCGGAATCGGGGCGCGCGCCCTCGCCGGTCACCCGGGGGTCGAAGGCGCCGCCGCCGGGGGCTCCCGGCCCTGCCCCGCCGTCCTCGGCGCCGCCGCTCTCCGCGGACCGCGCCGGCCGGGCCCGGTCACCGTCCTCACCCGGAAGGTCCACGCAGCCGGACGCCAGGCCGGAGACGGCGACGACCGCGGCGGCAATACGAACGGGGACGTACACACGGCGCACGGGAGCCACCTCCGAGGGCGGGGGGAGAGTCACCCTGCCCAACTCCCGCCGGGCGCAGGAGGACACGCCCGTGCGCCGCGCAATCACCACCGCCCGCCGCACCGCCCCGGGCACCGGGCACCGGGCACCGGGCGCCGGGGGCAGCGCCGGGCGCCGGGGGGCAGCGCCGGGTATCGGGGGCAGCGCCGGGTGTCGGGGCTCGGGGCTCGGGCTCGGGGCTCGGGGCTCGGGCTCAGCCGTAGCCGAGGTCGTGCAGGCGCGCGTCGTCGATGCCGAAGTGGTGGGCGATCTCGTGAACGACCGTCACCTCCGTCTCGGCGACCGCGTCCTCCCGGGTGTCGCAGAGCCGCAGGGTCGGGTTCCGGTAGATGGTGATCCGGTCCGGCAGCACCCCCGCGTACCACTCGCCCCGTTCGGTGAGCGGCGTCCCCTCGTACAGCCCCAGCAGCTCCGGGTCGTCCGCCGGCGGCTCGTCCTCGACGAACACGGCGACGTTGTCCATCAGCCGTGTCAGCTCGGGCGGGATCCGGTCGAGCGCCTCCGCCACCGTTTCCTCGAACTCCTCGCGCGTCATCTCCAGCACACCGCCATTCTGTGCCACAACGCCCGTCCGCACACCCGCCCGGGCGGCTCCGGCGCCACCGCCCGGAACCGCGTATCCCGCCGGAGACCTGGGCATACGGTCCCAATGCCCCGCTTCGACGTCCGCCTGTCCGCCGTGCCGCACCGCATACGCACCCTGCTGAGGCGGAGGTCCGCCCCGGGCGTCCGGCCCGAACTGGGCCGCCGCGCGCACCCCGTGGCACGGGCCGCCGGGCTGGTCGCGGTGGTGCTGGCCGGCGCCTGGCTGGGCCTGCTGACCGTCGGCGTGGTCCGCGCCCCGGTCGGCCCGGTGAACACCACCATGGGCCTGCACCCCTCGGTGGACGGCGGCACCGAGATCCGCATACCGCCGCTGGGCGCGCTGTCCCTGGACACCCACACCGCGCCCTTCCGGCTCCAGGTCGAGCTCGACCAGCTGGACGCGGAACGCTCGCGCGACCTGGTCGACCACCCCGAGCGCATCTCCGGCCTCCAGGACGCCATCGCCGAGGACGTCGGCGACGGCATCCTCACCCTCGCGGTCCGCTCCGGCGCCGCCGTGGTGGTGGGCGCGACGGCACTGGGGCTGATCGTCTACCGCCGCCCGCGCCGCGCCCTAACCGCCGGCGGCCTCGCCCTCGCACTGCTCGGCGCCTCCGGCGCCACCGCCTGGGCCACCTGGAACCCCAACTCGGTGCTCGAGCCCCGGTTCTCAGGCCTGCTCTCCTCGGCCCCCTCGGTGGTGGGCAACGCGCGCAGCATCGTCTCGGACTTCGACGTCTACCAGCAGGAGCTGGCCCGCCTGGTCACCAACGTCACCAAGCTCTACGACGCCACCAGCACCCTCCCGGCCTACCAGCCCGACCCCTCGACGATCCGGGTGCTGCACGTCTCCGACATCCACCTCAACCCGGCCAGCTGGGAGATCGTCGCCTCGCTGGTCGACCAGTACGAGATCGACGTGATCGTGGACTCCGGCGACACCATGGACCACGGCACCAAGGCCGAGAACCGCTTCCTGGACCCCATCCCGGACCTGGGCGCTCCCTACGTCTGGGTGCGCGGCAACCACGACTCCCGCGACACGCAGACGTACGTCTCCGGTCTGGACGACGTGCACGTGCTGGACGAGGGCGGGGCCGTCGACGTCGCGGGGCTGCGGTTCGCGGGCATCGGCGACCCCCAGTTCACGCCCGACCGGAGCAAGCCGCAGGGCGGGAAGGCCGCCGCGGAGCGGGCCGGGGTCCAGCTGGCCGCGGAGATCCGCGACCACCGCCGCGCCGGGAAGCCCGTGGACGTCGCCGTCGTCCACGACCCGCAGGCGGCACGGAAGGTGGACGGCGTGGTCCCGCTGGTGCTGTCCGGCCACATCCACAAGCAGCGCACCTGGCTGATGAAGCTGGGCACCCGGCTGCGCACCGAGGGCTCCACCGGCGGCGGCGGGCTGCGGGCGCTGGAGGGGAAGAAGCCGGACCCGATCGAGACGTCGGTCCTCTACTTCGACCGGGACAGCCGCCGGCTGCAGGCCTGGGACGAGATCCGGCTGGGCGGTCTCGGCCTCACGACCGCCGAGGTGAGCCGCCATCTGGTGAAGGAGAACCAGCCGGGCGGGGCCTCCCCCTCGCCCTCCGGTTCCGGCTCCGGATCGCCCGCCGTCCCGTCCACCGTGGAGCCGTCGCCACGACGGTCCGGCGGCGGGCGCTAAACGTTTTGGCGATACCCCTCGGCATCACCTATGCTTCTCACGTCCCCGACGCGCTGAGAAGCGCCCAGGCGGGCCGTATAGCCCTCATCGTCTAGCGGCCTAGGACGCCGCCCTTTCAAGGCGGTAGCACGGGTTCGAATCCCGTTGGGGGCACGCAAGATCGTGTGCGACACTGTTAACGCAAGACGCGCACAACGCTTGGTCCTGTGGAGCAGTTTGGAGTGCTCGCCACCCTGTCAAGGTGGAGGCCGCGGGTTCAAATCCCGTCAGGACCGCTGAGGTTTCACGTGAAACCTCGTGGCTGGGTAGCTCAGCTGGTACGAGCGTCCGCCTGAAAAGCGGAAGGTCCCCGGTTCGACCCCGGGCCCAGCCACCACCAGGAAGACCCCCTTCGGTTGCCGAAGGGGGTCTTCGCTGTTGCCGTCCTGCCGTCGTCCGCTGTGCCGTCCTCGCTGATGCCGGGGCACCGACCCCCGGTTAATGCGCTCGCCACCCCGTTCGGGAAGGTGCGATCCTGGAATGCGTATGTCTACGCAGCCTGCCTCCGCCCCCGCCGCGCCCGCCTTCGGCGACATCGCCCACCGTCTGGCCCAGCTCTCCCTGCGGGAGGCTCATCGGCTGGGGCGGCGACTCGAGGGCGCCCGGAAGATCCGCAAGCCCGAGGCCCGGGCCGCCGTGCTCGCCGAGATCACGGCGGAGGTCGAGAAGGCCGAGGCCCGACTGGCCCAGCGCGCCTCCCGGGTGCCAGCCATCACCTATCCGCAGGCCCTCCCGGTCAGCCAGAAGAAGGACGACATCGCCGAGGCGATCCGCGACCACCAGGTCGTGATCGTCGCGGGTGAGACCGGCTCCGGCAAGACCACCCAGATCCCCAAGATCTGCATGGAGCTGGGCCGCGGCGTCCGCGGGATGATCGGTCACACCCAGCCCCGCCGGATCGCCGCCCGCACGGTGGCCGAGCGCGTGGCCGAGGAGCTGAACACCCCGCTGGGCGAAGCCGTCGGCTGGAAGGTCCGGTTCACCGACCAGGTCGGCCAGGACACCTTCGTCAAACTGATGACGGACGGCATCCTGCTGGCCGAGATCCAGACGGACCGCGAGCTGCGCGCCTACGACACGATCATCATCGACGAGGCCCACGAGCGGTCCCTCAACATCGACTTCCTGCTGGGCTACCTGGCCCAGCTGCTCCCCCGCCGCCCCGACCTCAAGGTCGTCATCACCTCGGCGACCATCGACCCGGAGCGGTTCTCCCGGCACTTCGGCGACGCCCCGATCATCGAGGTCAGCGGGCGCACCTATCCGGTGGAGGTCCGCTACCGGCCGCTGCTGGAAGAGGACTCCGCCGAGGCGGACCGCGACCAGATCACCGCGATCACCGACGCCTGCGAGGAACTGATGGCGGAGGGACCGGGCGACATCCTGGTCTTCCTCTCCGGCGAACGGGAGATCCGCGACACCGCGGACGCGCTCACCAAGAAACGCTTCCGGTCCACCGAGATCCTCCCGCTCTACGCCCGGCTCTCCCACGCCGAGCAGCACCGGGTCTTCCAGCAGCACTCCGGCCGCCGGATCGTGCTGGCCACCAACGTGGCCGAGACCTCGCTGACGGTGCCGGGCATCAAGTACGTGATCGACCCCGGCTTCGCCCGGATCTCCCGCTACAGCCACCGCACCAAGGTGCAGCGGCTGCCGATCGAGCCGGTCTCGCAGGCCAGCGCCAACCAGCGCAAGGGCCGCTGCGGCCGTACCAGCGACGGCATCTGCATCCGCCTGTACTCCGAGGACGACTTCGCGGCGCGCCCGGAGTTCACCGACGCGGAGATCCTGCGCACCAACCTGGCCTCGGTCATCCTCCAGATGACCGCCGCCGGCCTCGGCGACATCGAGAAGTTCCCCTTCATCGACCCGCCGGACCACCGCAACATCCGCGACGGCGTCCAGCTGCTGCAGGAGCTCGGCGCACTGGACCCGGCGGAGAAGGACCCCCGCAAGCGCCTCACCGACACGGGCCGCAAGCTCGCCCAGCTGCCGGTGGACCCGCGGCTGGCGCGGATGGTCCTGGAGGCCGACCGCAACGGCTGCGTCCGCGAGGTCATGGTGATCGCCTCCGCCCTCTCCATCCAGGACCCGCGCGAGCGGCCCGCCGAGAAGCAGGCGCAGGCCGACCAGCAGCACGCCCGGTTCAAGGACGAGTCCAGCGACTTCCTGACCTTCCTCAACCTGTGGCGCTACGTCCGCGAGCAGCAGAAGGAACGCGGCTCGTCCGCCTTCCGCCGGATGTGCAAGCAGGAGTACCTGAACTTCCTGCGGATCCGCGAGTGGCAGGACGTCTACAGCCAGCTCCGCTCGGTGGCCCAGCAGATGGGGATACGCCTCAACGAGGAGGACGCCCCCGAACAGTCCGTGCACGTCTCGCTGCTCGCCGGTCTGCTCTCGCACATCGGCATGAAGGACGTGAAGGACACCGCGAGCAGCTCCGGGGGCAAGGAGCCCGCGAAGGGCGCCTCGCGGAACGAGTACCTCGGCGCGCGCAACGCCAAGTTCGCGATCTTCCCCGGCTCGGCGCTCTTCCGGAAGCCGCCGAGGTTCGTGATGTCCGCCGAGCTGGTCGAGACCTCCCGCCTGTGGGCGCGGGTCAACGCGAAGATCGAGCCGGAGTGGGTGGAGCCGCTCGCCGGTCACCTGCTCAAGCGGACCTACAGCGAGCCGCACTGGGAGAAGGACCAGGCCGCGGTGATGGCGTACGAGAAGGTGACGCTCTACGGCGTCCCGATCGTCGCCCAGCGCAAGGTGAACTACGGGCGCATCGACCCCGAGGTCTCCCGCGAACTCTTCATCCGGAACGCCCTGGTGGAGGGCGACTGGCGCACCCACCACAAGTTCTACGCGGACAACCGCAAGCTGCTCACCGAGGTCGAGGAGCTCGAGCACCGGGCCCGCCGCCGGGACATCCTGGTCGACGACGAGACCCTGTACGACTTCTACGACCAGCGGATCCCCGAGCACGTCGTCTCCGGCGCGCACTTCGACTCGTGGTGGAAGCACAAGCGCCAGGAGGAGCCGGACCTGCTCGACTTCGAGCGGTCCATGCTCATCAACGAGAAGGCCGGACAGGTCACCAAGGACGACTACCCGGACTCCTGGCGGCAGGGCCGGCTCACCTTCCGCGTCACCTACCAGTTCGAGCCCGGCGCGGACGCGGACGGCGTGACCGTGCACATTCCGCTGCAGGTGCTCAACCAGGTGACCGACGAGGGCTTCGACTGGCAGATCCCGGGTCTGCGCGAGGAACTGGTCACCGAGATGATCCGCTCGCTGCCCAAGCCGATCCGCCGCAACTACGTCCCGGCGCCCAACTTCGCGCAGCGGTTCCTCGACGTGGCGGTGCCGGGCCAGGAGCCGCTGGACGTGGCGATGGCGCGGGAGCTGCACCGCATGGTGGGGGTGCGCCTGGAGCCGGGCGACTTCGACCGGTCAAAGGTGCCGGACCACCTCGAGGTCACCTTCCGGATCGTCGACGAGCGGCGCCGCAAGCTGGCCGAGGACAAGGACCTCGAGGCGCTGAAGCTGCGGCTGCGCCCCAAGGCCCGCCAGGCCATCTCCAAGGCCGCCGCGGCGACCGCCGAGCGTTCGGGCGGCCCCTCGCTGGAGCAGACGGGGCTGACCGACTGGACGATCGGTACGCTGATCCGGGTCTTCGAGACCAAGCGGGCCGGCCAGCCGGTGAAGGCCTTCCCGGCGCTGGTGGACGACGGCGACACGGTCTCGGTGCGGCTGTTCGACAGCGAGGCCGAGCAGGCCGAGGCCATGTGGCGGGGCACCCGGCGGCTGATCGTGCGCAACATCCCGGTCAACCCGGCGAAGTTCGCGCTGGACCGGCTCTCCAACGCGCAGAAGCTGGCGCTGTCGGCCACCCCGCACGGCTCCGTGCAGGCGCTGTTCGACGACTGCGCGCTCGCGGCGGCGGACAAGCTGATCGCGGACTTCGGGGGTCCGGCGTGGGACGAGGAGTCCTACCGGAAGCTCTACGACAAGGTGCGGGCCGAGATCGTGGACACCACGGTGCGCGCGGTCGGTCAGGTGCAGCAGGTGCTGGCCGCCTGGCAGGCCTGCGAGCGGCGGCTGAAGTCGGTCACGAGCCCCGCCCTGCTCGCCAACCTCACGGACGTCCGCGGTCAGTTGGACGGCCTCGTGAAGCCGGGCTTCGTCACCGGGGCCGGACTGGCGCGGCTGCCGCACCTGATGCGGTACCTGGTCGCGGCGGACCGGCGGCTGCAGCAGATGGCCGCCAACGTCCAGCGGGACACCACCCGCATGGAGAAGGTGCACGAGATGCAGGACGAGTACGCCTGGCTCCTGGAGCAGATGCCGCAGGGCCGCCCGGTGCCGCAGGCGGTGCGGGAGGTCCGGTGGATGATCGAGGAGCTGAGGGTCAGCTACTTCGCGCACGCCCTGGGGACGGCCTACCCGGTCTCGGACAAGCGGATCGTGAAGACCATCGACGGGCTGGCTCCCTGAGCGGCCTCGAACGGGTGACGAGCGGCTGACCCACAGTGAGTTCGACCAGGCGGCCGCACTCCTGTAGAGTCCTTCTCGCAGCACAGCGCAGGGGACCGAACAGGAAACCTACGGTGTGAAGCACCTGGTCCTGTGGAGCAGTTTGGAGTGCTCGCCACCCTGTCAAGGTGGAGGCCGCGGGTTCAAATCCCGTCAGGACCGCACTTCTTCGAAGGCCCGCACCTCATCGGTGCGGGCCTTCGTCGTGTGCGCGTACGGGAGCCCGCCGAGGCCGGCGAGCTCACCGGGACCGCCGGCAGCCCCGCGGGGGGCCGGCCGAGCCCCGGCGCGACCGGTGGCCGGGTGTGGGGAAGGCCCGGCGGGGCATGCGGGTCCGGGAGGGCGTCCCCGAAAGAGCGTCAGAAACCGACCACAGCCCCTGAAAGGTCCCTCCGGTCCCCCCGCGCCCCGGCGCACCCCGCAGGGCCTCACGCGCCCTGCGAGGGCCCCGCGCCCCGGCGGCGCGAGGCGTGCGGGGAGCCCGCCGCACCGACGGGCGCCGGCGGCCGCATATGCCGCTGTCCCGTCCAATAGCGCACGGGTCACACCGGCAACAAGCCGTCGTCGGTGTGAAAGGTGTCACCTCAACAGTTTTTGAAAGGGGTGTAGTTAACCCCTGCTTACATCATGTCAATTTTATATGTGCAATTGCACTCTCCCGCAGGCGCGTCCCGGGATCTCGTCGGCGCCCTGACCGCCGCTCTGATCTGCGCGGACGCGCAAGGGGTGGAGATCCGTCGGAGGTCCCGCGAAGAGGCCCTGAAGAGGCCTTCAGTCACCGTCCTGAGGGCAAAAAAAGATCGCGCTGGACCCGGCGGAGTCCAGCGCGATCGACGACGCGTCGACGTGCAAGGGGATGTCCGAGAAGCCCGGAGGCCCTGGACCAGGTCCTGTTGGGGCAGGACCGGCGTCGTGTGGAGCTGAGTGACGGACGTCTCGGCGGCTGGGGGACCGCCTCGCGCGTCCAACTATTCAATTGTGGGCACCGTGATCGCCACGGACCTTCGAATCAATGGCTGTCAGGCCTCGCTACGCTGCTGGGGGATGCCCGCCAGCAGCGCGCGGACCTCGGCCTCGCGGTAGCGCCGGTGCCCGCCGAGCGTGCGGATCGACGTGAGCTTGCCGGCCTTCGCCCACCGCGTCACCGTCTTGGGGTCGACGCGGAACATGGTGGCGACCTCAGCCGGGGTCAGCAGCGGCTCGGCATCAGGGGTGCGAGCGGTCATGAGCGGCCTCCTCGGGAGAACCGACGTTCTCGGTTCTTTCCTCTAAATTCTGCACCTTGACCCGCGTTGCCCGAAATGGCGGACGCGAGTCGAGTCGGTTATAGGACGAACGGCTTGTCCTCGGCACTACAACTACACCATCTGTCCAGCCGCGTCGGCCAAACCGATGGAATTGCCCTCCCAGGTGTTCATCAGCGACGGAAGCCGATGGACCGTGCCATAACGGACAGTCACTCCGCTGTGACGATCAGTCACAGAGTCCACAGAGGCCATCAGACCCCCCAGGCGTTCAGCGCCGATGCCCGCCCAGGCGGACAGCAGGAGCCCTCCCCGGGCTCCTTGTCCTATTTTGGCATGAGGGGTGGCAAGATACGCAAGGGCCGGGTACGTGCACTCCGTCACGCTTAGGGATATGTGTCCGTTTCGTGACGGGCGTGCATCCGGGTCCGGCGCGCTCCGGGCTCACCACCGCACGCGCCGGGCGTCAGCTGGCCAGCCCGCGCTGCCGGACCGACCGCCACCGGTCCACCAGACGCTCGTACGCCTCGCCGGCCGCCTCCCCGTCGCCGTCCCGCAGCGCCGCCAGGGCCTCGGCCGCGTCCGCCGCCGAGTGGTCCTCGGCGAGGTCGCCGGCCGGGAGGGCGTGCACCAGCCCTCCGTAGTCCAGCTCCACCAGGGAGCGCGGGTGGAACTCCTCCAGCCACCGGCCCACCCCGACCAGCGCCTCGGTCATCGCCCCCTCCCCCACCGACTCGCGCACCGTGCGCAGGCCGCGCGCCAGGCGCCGCCGGGCGTCGACCATGCGGGTCCGGTAGCGGAGCACCGGCACTCCGCCGTCCGCGCCGGGGCGCCACTCCCGTTCCTCGTCGGCGACCAGCACGAACCAGTGCCCCGGGACGTGCCAGGTGGCGCTGCGGATCCAGGGCCGGGCGTCCGGATGACGGGTCAGCCACCTCTCGTAGTCCCGGCCGGCCTCCTCGCGCACCACCGGCGGCAGCACGGCGTCCAGGACGGTCGGCGGGAGGTCCGTGCCGAAGTCCCGCAGCGCCTGCCAGCCGCGCAGCCGGGTCCGCCAGGGGCACACGCAGACCACGCCGTCCACCTCCGTGACGAACGCGTCCCCGCTCTCGTGCACCGGCACCGGCGACGGCGGGGTGGCCAGCAGGTCGGCGAGGGAACGCCGCAGCTCGTCCTGGCAGGTGGGCCGTCCCGGGCGGGCCGCATAGCGCTCCCAGTGGGCGCGCTCCTCGCGGGGGAAGGCGGCCAGTGGCTCGTAGACCCGCAGATAGGCCGGATAGGGAACGATCACCGAGGTCACCTTGGGCACCCCTCCACCCTCCCCGAGGGCCGACGTCCGAAACCCGTCCCACCCGGATCCGAAGTGGGCGCAATGCTGGGAAAAGCAACCAGAACCGTCTAGGCCCGGACCGGCGCGTACTCCTCGCGTGGATGATCCTGTGTGGAGGCGGTCAGGGCGGCTCTCCAGGCTCTACCCTCGTGCCACGGTTCCCGCCACCCGTACGGGGACCGCCGTAACCGCCGCTTCTCATCCAGGAGTCACCACCGTGACCGAAATGACCGACGGCGTCCTGCACACCCTGTTCCAGTCGGAGCAAGGGGGGCATGAGCAGGTCGTGCTCTGCCAGGACCGCGCCAGCGGACTGAAGGCCGTGATCGCCATCCATTCCACCGCCCTGGGCCCCGCCCTCGGCGGGACGCGCTTCCACCCCTACGCCACGGAGGCCGAGGCCGTCGCCGACGCCCTCAACCTGGCCCGCGGGATGTCGTACAAGAACGCCATGGCAGGCCTCGAACACGGCGGCGGCAAGGCGGTGATCATAGGGGACCCGGAGAAGCACAAGACCGACGAACTCCTGCGCGCCTACGGCCGGTTCGTCGCCTCGCTGGGCGGCCGGTACGTCACGGCCTGCGACGTCGGCACCTACGTCGCCGACATGGACGTGGTGGCCCAGGAGTGCCGCTGGACCACCGGGCGGTCCCCGCAGAACGGCGGGGCGGGCGACTCCTCGGTGCTCACCTCGTTCGGCGTCTTCCAGGGCATGCGCGCCTCCGCCCAGCACCTGTGGGGCGACCCCACGCTGCGCGGCCGCACCGTGGGCATCGCCGGCGTCGGCAAGGTCGGGCGCCACCTGGTGGAGCACCTGCTGGCGGACGGCGCCGAGGTGATCGTCACCGACGTGCGCGAGGAGGCCGTGCGGGCGCTGCTCGCGCAGCACCCGTCGGTGCGGGTCGCGGCGGACGCGGAGGAGTTGGTCCGCACGCCGGGCCTGGACATCTACGCCCCGTGCGCCCTCGGCGGCGCGCTCGACGACGCCACCGTGGCGGCGCTCACCGCGACGGTGGTGTGCGGCGCGGCCAACAACCAGCTGGCGCACCCCGGCATCGAGAAGGACCTCGCCGACCGGGGCATCCTCTACGCGCCGGACTACGTGGTGAACGCCGGCGGCGTGATCCAGGTGGCCGACGAGCTCCTCGGTTTCGACTTCGACCGTGCCAAGGCGAAGGCGACGAAGATCTTCGACACCACCCTGGAGCTGTTCGCCCGGGCGAAGACGGACGGCATCCCGCCGGCCGCCGCGGCCGACCGGATCGCCGAGCAGAGGATGGCCGAATCCCGTCGGTCCGGCCGGTGACACGGTCCGCCTGACACGGCGGCACCCTCGCGCACGAGACCGGCGCGTCAACTTCTCGCCCGACCCTTCGCCCTCCAGAGTGAAGAATCGTGTCGGTGACGGGGTGGTGACGCGCCGGTTTCGTGCGGATGATCGCCTCGCGGTACCGGTGTTCGGAGGTCAGAGGTCCGGACAGCGGGAGACAACTGTCACTTCTCCGGGCGGGTCTTCCGGGCGGAAGTGGTTAAAATCGGCACTGACCAGCGGGGACAGGGCGCCTCGCGGGTACTGGGCACACACGCTTGGTGCGGGCGACGTACCGTATGGGCGTGGGCTCAGGTACCGTGGAAGCCCTACAGACCGGTCTCTCTGCGGAGAGTCCGTTCTGGATCATGAACGCGTCAAGACTCTGGGGCCGTCGCGCCCCGTCGTTGAGGGGGTCGAGCCATGGGGCGCGGCCGGGCCAAGGCCAAGCAGACGAAGGTCGCCCGCCAGCTGAAGTACAACAGCGGCGGGACGGATCTCTCACGCCTGGCCGAGGAGCTGGGCGCATCGACGTCGAATCCGACGCCTAACGGCGAGCGGTTCGAGGACGATGAGCAGGACGACGACCTGTATTCGCGGTACGCCGAGCTCTACGGGGCCGACGACGAGGACGAGGACGAGGAGTCCTCTCACCGTCGCGGCGCCTGACAGCGTTCACCGCTCATACCGATCTGGACCCGGTTCGGTGCTTCGGCGCCGAGCCGGGTTCAGTGTTGCCCCGGACCGACGGACCGGCCGGCGCCGCCACCGGAGTGCCCTCCGGTCCCGGCGGACGACGCGCCCGCCGGGACCGGAGGCGTGATCACGCGGCGTAGTCGCCGGTCAGCTCCGCGCCCGTGGCGTGCTCTCCCCGGGCGACGATCTCGCCGGCCACCCAGGACTCGACTCCGCGGTCGGCCAGCGCGGACAGGGCGACCTCGACCGACTCCTGCGGGACGACGGCCATCATGCCGACGCCCATGTTCAGGGTCTTCTCCAGCTCCAGCCGCTCGACCTGGCCGGTCCGGCCGACCAGCGAGAAGATCGGGTCCGGCGTCCAGGTGGACCGGTCGATCACGGCGTGCAGACCGTCCGGGATCACCCGGGCCAGGTTGGCCGCCAGGCCGCCGCCGGTGATGTGGCTGAAGGCGTGCACCTCGCAGGTGCGCATCAGGGCGAGGCAGTCCAGCGAGTAGATCTTGGTCGGCTCCAGCAGCTCCTCGCCGAGGGTGCGGCCCAGCTCCTCGACGTGCGCGTCGAGCGCCATGCCGGCGCGCTCGAGCAGCACGTGGCGCACCAGCGAGTAGCCGTTGGAGTGCAGACCGGAGGAGGCCATCGCGATCACCGCGTCGCCCTCCCGGATCCGGTCCGGGCCGAGCAGCGCGTCGGCCTCGACCACGCCCGTGCCGGCGCCGGCCACGTCGAAGTCGCCGGCCCCGAGCAGGCCCGGGTGCTCCGCCGTCTCGCCGCCGACCAGCGCGCAGCCGGCCAGGACGCAGCCCTCGGCGATGCCCTTGACGATCGCGGCCACCCGCTCGGGGTGGACCTTGCCCACGCAGATGTAGTCGGTCATGAAGAGCGGTTCGGCGCCGCAGACCACGATGTCGTCCATGACCATGGCGACCAGGTCGTGGCCGATGGTGTCGTAGACGCCCATCTGCCGGGCGATGTCGACCTTGGTGCCGACGCCGTCGGTGGCCGAGGCGAGCAGCGGGCGCTCGTAGTTCTTGAGGGCGGAGGCGTCGAAGAGGCCGGCGAAGCCGCCGAGGCCGCCGAGCACCTCGGGGCGCTGCGTCTTCTTCACCCATTCCTTCATCAGCTCGACGGCGCGGTCGCCCGCCTCGATGTCGACGCCGGCAGCCGCGTAGCTGGCACCTGTCTCAGTGGACATGACTGTGAGCTTTCTGTCGGGTGTACAGCTGGAGCGCTGCGAGGAATCTGCGAGGGGGCCGGAGGCCGTCGCCGGGTCCCGCGAAGGGACCCGGCGACGCGCGTCGGCGGGCTACGGGCGCCGGATGGCGGCGCTGGCGGCGGTCTCCACCGGCGCGGCCAGCTCCGTCTCGAGCAGCTGCTTGCCGAGCAGCTCGGGGTCGGGCAGGTCCATCGGGTACTCGCCGTCGAAGCAGGCACGGCAGAGGTTCGGCTTGGCGATGGTGGTCGCCTCGATCATGCCGTCGATGGAGATGTAGGCGAGTGAGTCGGCGCCGAGCGAGGTGCCGATCTCGTCGATGCTCATGCCGTTGGCGATCAGCTCCGCGCGCGTGGCGAAGTCGATGCCGAAGAAGCAGGGCCACTTCACCGGCGGCGAGGAGATCCGGATGTGGACCTCGGCGGCGCCGGCCTCGCGGAGCATCCGGACCAGTGCGCGCTGGGTGTTGCCGCGGACGATCGAGTCGTCCACCACGACCAGGCGCTTGCCCTTGATGACTTCCTTGAGCGGGTTCAGCTTCAGCCGGATGCCCAGCTGGCGGATGGTCTGCGAGGGCTGGATGAAGGTCCGGCCGACGTAGGCGTTCTTGACCAGGCCGGCGCCGAACGGGATGCCGGAGGCCTCCGCGTAGCCGATCGCGGCGGGGGTGCCGGACTCGGGCGTCGCTATGACCAGGTCGGCCTCGGCGGGCGCCTCGGCGGCGAGGCGGCGGCCCATCTCCACGCGGGAGAGGTACACGTTCCGGCCGGCGATGTCGGTGTCCGGGCGGGCCAGGTACACGTACTCGAAGACGCAGCCCTTGGGGCGCGCCTCGGCGAACCGGGAGGAGCGCAGGCCGTTCTCGTCTATCGCGACGAACTCGCCGGGCTCGATCTCGCGCACGTAGCTGGCGCCGCAGATGTCCAGCGCCGCCGACTCCGAGGCGACCACCCAGCCGCGCTCCAGGCGGCCCAGGACCAGCGGGCGGATGCCCTGCGGGTCACGGGCGGCGTAGAGCGTGTGCTCGTCCATGAAGACCAGGGAGAAGGCGCCACGCACCGTGGGAAGGATCCGGGAGGCGGCCGCCTCGATGGACAGCGGCTTGCCGTCCTCGTCCGTCTGGCCGGCCAGCAGGGCCGTCACCAGGTCGGTGTCGTTGGTCGCGGTGGGGGCGGAGCCGTTGTTCCGCTCCGGCAGTTCGGCGACCAGGCCGGCGAGCTCCGCCGTGTTGACCAGATTGCCGTTGTGGGCGAGGGCGATGGATCCCTGCGCGGTCGCCCGGAAGGTCGGCTGGGCGTTCTCCCAGACGGAGGCGCCGGTGGTCGAGTAGCGGGCGTGTCCGACCGCGATGTGACCCTGCAGGGAGCTGAGCGAGGATTCGTCGAAGACCTGGGACACGAGGCCCATGTCCTTGAAGACGAGGATCTGGGAGCCGTTGCTGACCGCGATACCCGCGGATTCCTGACCCCGATGCTGGAGGGCGTAGAGCCCGAAGTACGAGAGCTTGGCGACCTCTTCACCCGGCGCCCAGACACCGAAGACGCCGCAAGCGTCCTGGGGGCCCTTTTCGCCGGGAAGAAGGTCGTGATTGAGGAGACCGTCACCACGAGGCACGTCTTCGAGTGTAGGGGAGGACGGCCGTTGCGCCGAATGGAGCAGGATGGGGGCGAATGTCGCCGACGCCGTCCCGGCCTGTCGGGCGGGACCATGTTTTCCCAGGTCAGAGGCGGTATCCGGCCGCGCTGACAGGCCCGCTGCGGGCGGTGGCGCCGACGGGCGGGGACTTCCGGGGGCCTCACGAGTGAGACGACGCACACCCGCCCGTCCACGGAGCGGACAGCCTCGTCCACGGACCGTGACCCGCGGCCCCGGGCGGGCCACCGTCCGCGTGGTCAGCCGATCACGGGCAGCCACGGGGAGAGGTCGGCGCGCTCCCCGCTCGCGGCCACCGAGCCCGCCTCCCGGGCCTGCTCCCAGCCGAGCCGGCCGGACGCGAGACGGAGCCAGGTCAGCGGGTCGGTCTCGACCACGTTCGGTGGCGTGCCCCGCGTGTGCCGCAGGCCCTCCACGCACTGCACGACGGCGAACGGCGGCACCCGGACCTCGGTGGAGCCGCCCGGCGCGGCATGGGCGAGGGCGTCGGCGAGGACCCGGACGGCCGCGGCCAGGTTCTGACGGTCCTGGGGGGTCTGCGGGCCCCCCACGGCGGCCAGGGCGGCGTTCAGGTCGTCGGTGTGGACGGCGAGTTCGACGCAGCGGGTGGCCAGGTAATCGGTGAGAGTGAGGGCGCCGGTCCGGGCGGCGAGGAGACGGCGGCCGGGGTGGGCCTCCAGGTCACCGGCGAGCCGCTCGGCGGTCTCGGCGTAGAGGGCGTCCAGGTCGGGGTGCGCCTCGGCGAGGTCCCGGGCGGACGCGGCGACGCTCTCGGCGTGCCGGGCGGCGGTGCCCGCCCAGGTGGCGGGGATCAACTCGGCCCTGGGCGGCTCGGGAAGGCCCAGCAGACGGCTGGTGCTGCCGACGGCGAAGGCGATGTGGGCGACGAGGTCACGGACCGCCCAGTCGCCCATCCGGGCAGGGGCGGCGAGCTGCTCGGGCGTCAGGTCCCCGACGGTCCGGCGCACGTTGGCGAACTGGGCCAGCACCGCGGTGCGGGTGCGGAGCGGGTCGTAGGTGCGGGGCTTCTTCCGGGTACCGGGTGCCATACGGGCGAGCGTAACGGGTGCCTGCCCAACGCCGGACGCACCGTCACCTGAGGGCCGGACGGCCGGGCACCCGGGCCGGACGCGCCGGTAACCATGAACCCCACCATGCGGGCAGCTGGAGCGGAAAAGGCGGGCGACCGGCGCCAGACCCCCGAGCGCCCGGGTCGAACCCGCAGACGCCTTGAACCGCAGGCCCTCGAACACGCAGCCTCCGAGCCCGAACCCGTAGCCGCAGCCGCAGCCGCAGCCGCAGCCGCAGCCGCCCGAGCCCTAGCGCACCGCCGTCCGAGCCCGAACCCGCGGGCCCCGAGCCTGACCTCGCGGCCGTCCGAGCCTGACCTCGCAGCCTCCGGGCCCGAACACGCCGGACACCGTGGCCGTAGCCCGGGCCTCTCGGCCCGGACGCGCGAACGACCGTGCCCCGACGCGAAGGCACCCGGCGCCGCGCGGGGCGGGCCGGGTGCCTTCGAGCAGGTCGGGTCAGGCGAGCAGCCCCTCGATCACGCCCTCGTGGGCGGACCGCAGTTCGGCCAGGGGGAGCGTGAACTCGCCCTGGACCTCGACCGCGTCGCCGTCGACCACGCCGATCCGGGTGGCCGGCAGGCCCCGCGCACCGCACATGTCCGTGAAGCGCAGCTCCTCGGAGCGCGGCACCGACACGACGGCGCGGCCCGCGGACTCGGAGAACAGGAAGGTGAACGCGTCCAGCCCGTCCGGCACGACCAGCCGCGCGCCCTTCCCGCCCTCGAGGGCGGACTCGACCACGGCCTGGATCAGGCCGCCGTCGGACAGGTCGTGGGCGGCGTCGACCATGCCGTCACGGGAGGCGGAGATCAGGATCTCGCCGAGCAGCCGCTCCCGCTCCAGGTCCACCTTGGGCGGCAGGCCGCCGAGGTGGTCGTGGATCACCTGCGACCAGGCGGAACCGCCGAACTCCGGCTCGGTGTCGCCGAGCAGGTAGATCAGCTGGCCCTCCTCGCGGAAGGCGGCCGGGGTGCGGCGGGCCACGTCGTCGATCACGCCGAGCACGGCGACGACCGGCGTCGGGTGGATGGCCGCCTCGCCCGTCTGGTTGTAGAGCGAGACGTTGCCGCCGGTGACCGGGGTGCCGAGCTGGAGGCAGCCGTCGGCCAGACCGCGCACGGCCTCCACGAACTGCCACATCACCGCGGGGTCCTCGGGGGAGCCGAAGTTGAGGCAGTCCGAGACGGCCAGCGGCTTGGCGCCGGTGGCGGCCACGTTGCGGTAGGCCTCGGCCAGCGCGAGCTGCGCGCCCGTGTACGGGTCGAGCTTGGCATAGCGGCCGTTGCCGTCCGTGGCGATGGCGACGCCGAGGCCGGTCTCCTCGTCGACGCGGATCATGCCGGAGTCGCCTTCGGTGCGGGCGAGGACCGTGTTGCCCTGCACGAGGTGGTCGTACTGGGAGGTGATCCACGCCTTGGAGGCCTGGTTCGGGGAGCCGACCAGCTTCAGGACCTGGGCCCGCAGCTCGTCCGCGCTCTCCGGACGGGGCAGCTTGGCGGCGTCGTCGGCCTGGAGCGCGTCCTGCCAGTCGGGGCGCGCGTACGGGCGGTCGTAGACCGGGCCCTCGTGGGCGACGGTCCGCGCGTCGACGTCGACGATCTTGCCGCCGTGCCAGTAGATCTCCAGCCGGTCGCCGTCGGTGACCTCGCCGATGACGGTGGCGATGACGTCCCACTTCTCGCAGATCTCGAGGAAGCGGTCGACCTTCGCCGGCTCGACCACGGCGCACATGCGCTCCTGCGACTCGCTCATGAGGATCTCCTCGGGCGAGAGCGTGGAGTCGCGCAGCGGCACGTCGTCGAGCTCGACGCGCATGCCGCCGGAGCCGTTGGAGGCGAGCTCGGAGGTGGCGCAGGACAGACCGGCCGCGCCGAGGTCCTGGATGCCGACGACGAGCTTCTCCTGGAATGCCTCCAGGGTGCACTCGATGAGGAGCTTCTCCTGGAACGGGTCGCCCACCTGGACGGCCGGGCGCTTGGAGGGCTTGGCGTCGTCGAAGGTCTCGGAGGCGAGGATGGACGCGCCGCCGATGCCGTCGCCGCCGGTGCGGGCGCCGTAGAGGATGACCTTGTTGCCGGCGCCGGACGCCTTGGCCAGGTGGATGTCCTCGTGGCGCATCACGCCGATGGCGCCGGCGTTGACCAGCGGGTTGCCCTGGTAGCAGGCGTCGAAGACGACCTCGCCGCCGATGTTGGGCAGGCCCAGGCAGTTGCCGTAGCCGCTGATGCCCGCGACCACGCCGGGCAGCACGCGCCGGGTGTCGGGGTGGTCGGCCGCGCCGAAGCGCAGCGGGTCGACCACGGCGACCGGGCGGGCGCCCATCGCGATGATGTCGCGCACGATGCCGCCGACGCCGGTCGCGGCGCCCTGGTAGGGCTCCACGTACGACGGGTGGTTGTGCGACTCCACCTTGAAGGTGACCGCGTAGCCCTGGCCGACGTCGACCACACCGGCGTTCTCGCCGATGCCGACCAGCATCGCCTCGGACTGCGGGGCCTTCTCGCCGAACTGGCGCAGGTGGACCTTGGAGGACTTGTACGAGCAGTGCTCGGACCACATGACCGAGTACATGGCGAGCTCGGCGCCGGTCGGGCGGCGGCCGAGGATCTCGCGGATGCGCGCGTACTCGTCCTTGTTCAGGCCGAGTTCGGCCCAGGGCTGCTCCACGTCGGGGGTCGCGGCCGCGTACTCGACCGTGTCCAGAGGGGTGCGGCTCATGCGGTGACCAGCTTCTTGAGGATCGAGGTGAAGAACGGCAGGCCGTCGGTGCCGCCGCCGGTGAGGGACTCCACGGCGTGCTCCGGGTGCGGCATCAGGCCGACGACGTTCCCGGCCTCGTTGGTGATGCCGGCGATGTTCCGCAGCGAGCCGTTGGGGTTGCCGTAGCCGTCCGCGTCCGCGCCGTCGGTCAGGTAGCGGAAGGCCACCCGCCCCTCGGCCTCCAGCTTGTCGAGCGTGTACTCGTCCGCGGTGTAGCGGCCGTCGGCGTTCTTCAGCGGGATCAGGATCTCCTGGCCCGCCTCGTAGTCCGAGGTCCAGGCGGTGTCCGCGTTCTCCACCCGCAGCTTCTGGTCACGGCAGATGAAGTGCAGGTGGTTGTTGCGCAGCATCGCGCCGGGCAGCAGGTGCGTCTCGGCGAGGATCTGGAAGCCGTTGCAGATGCCGAGGACCGGGAGACCGGCCTTGGCCTGCTCGATGAGCGTCTCCATCACCGGCGAGAAGCGGGAGATGGCGCCGGCCCGCAGGTAGTCGCCGTAGGAGAACCCGCCCGGCAGGACGACGGCGTCGACCTGCTTGAGGTCCTTGTCCTTGTGCCAGAGGGCGACGGGCTCGGCCCCGGCGATCCGGATCGCGCGCTGCGCGTCACGGTCGTCGAGGCTTCCGGGGAAAGTGACGACGCCGATACGGGTGGTCACTTCGCCGCCTCCGCGACTTCCTCCACCTTGACGGTAAAGTCCTCGATCACGGTGTTCGCGAGGAAGGATTCGGCGAGCTCGTGGATACGGGCGAGGGCCGCATCGTCGACGGGGCCGTCGACCTCGAGCTCGAAACGCTTTCCCTGACGGACGTCGGAGATGCCCTCGAAACCGAGGCGCGGCAGCGCGCGCTGGACCGCCTGGCCCTGGGGGTCGAGGATCTCCGGCTTGAGCATGACGTCGACTACGACGCGTGCCACTGGCACTCCCGATGTTGGTGCTGAGCAGGTTCCTTCAGACTACCCGGACAAAATTTCTACGCGGGTAGATTAGTAGGAAACTACGTGTTCCGCATCACTTCAGGATGAGTCTTTCCTTGATCCCCCGGGCATTGCCGTACATGATCGCCGGGCCGCCGGAAAAGGAGGCGACGATTCTCCTGGATTTCGTGGCGCAACCCGCGAAACGATTTCCCCGTACTTCCCCTTATGACGACCGGCCCTGTACAAAGTAATTATCGGCCGGAGGACATTCGGCCGTCACAACCGGACGGCCCGGTGGTCCACGGCGCGTCCCGGACGACGTTTCGGCACGTCACGCCGTTCGACGGCATCCGGGAACCGACGGGGTCCCGCAGGAAAGGACCGATATTCGTGGCTCAGCGTGTCGTGGTCACCCTCTCCGACGACATCGACGGCTCACAGGCGGCGGAAACGGTCGCTTTCGGCCTCGACGGCCGGACGTACGAGATCGACCTGAACGAAACGAATGCTGGGAAGCTGCGCGACGCGCTCGCCCCGTACGTCGAGGCGGGCCGTAAGCGCGCGCGTTCCGGAAAGGTCTACCGGCAGACCGAGGTCGCGCCCGACCCGGCGGCCGTGCGGGCCTGGGCCCAGGCGCACAGCATGGAGGTGCCGGCCCGCGGCCGCATCCCCAAGCGGGTGTACGAGGCGTTCGCGGCGGCGCGGAGCTGACGGGGCGCGGCCGCCTGCCGGGCACCCGCCACGGCGCCCGGTCCGGGTGGATCCGGCGCGTCGCGCGCCCCTCCGGCGAATGGACTTGCGCAGCACCCCGGGTGATCAGTTAGAGTTCAGGCACGCCGAGGGGCGAGGCCGGAAGGCCGAAACCCCGAACCGTGCGGGTGTAGTTCAGTAGTAGAACACCCCCCTTCCAGGGGGGAGGCGCAGTGTGCGATCCCTGTCACCCGCTCTTCATCGGCCGATCCGGTCCGGAGTACCCCTCCGCATCCGGTAGGCTGGTGCTCGCGCCGATCGGTGAAAGCCGGTCGGAGGCAATGCGGACGTAGCTCAGTTGGTAGAGCGCAACCTTGCCAAGGTTGAGGTCGCGAGTTCGAGCCTCGTCGTCCGCTCCAGTTCCGAAGGCCCCGGTCAGTCGACCGGGGCCTTCGGCGTTTCCCGGATTGCGGCCTGCTGACATTTGTCATACGAGCCGATGACAGCAGGCACTGTCACCGGTCCCCGCCCGACGGAATGCTGGGGCCATGGACATCAGCGAACGCGAGCAGGTGATCGAGGTCACCGACCTGCGCCGCGTCTACAAGGGCGGCTACGAGGCGGTGCGGGGCATCTCCTTCTCGGTGGGCCGGGGCGAGATCTTCGCGCTGCTCGGCACCAACGGTGCGGGCAAGACCTCGACGGTGGAACTGCTGGAGGGCATGGACCGCCCGGCCGGCGGCCGGATCCGGGTCCTCGGCCACGACCCGTACGCGGACCGCGCGGCCGTCCGGCCCCGGACCGGCGTGATGCTCCAGGAGGGCGGCTTCCCCTCCGAGCTGACGGTCGCGGAGACGGCGCGGATGTGGGCCGGCTGCACCAGCGGCGCCCGGCCGGAGGGTGAGGTGCTCCAGCTGGTCGGCCTGCGCGGCCGGGCGGACGTGAAGGTCAAGCAGCTCTCCGGGGGCGAGCGCCGTCGCCTGGACCTGGCGCTGGCCCTGCTGGGCGACCCCGAGGTGCTGTTCCTCGACGAGCCGACCACCGGCCTGGACGCGGAGGGCCGCCGCGAGACCTGGGACCTGGTCCGCGCCCTGCGCGACCAGGGCACCACCGTGCTGCTGACCACGCACTACCTGGAGGAGGCCGAGGACCTCGCCGACCGGCTGGCCATCCTGCACGACGGCCGGATCGCCGTCGCCGGGACGCCCGCCGAGGTGACCGCCACCCGGCCCTCCCGGATCTCCTTCGAGCTGCCCGCGGGGCTCCTGCCGGGCGACCTGCCGCCGCTGGCCCCGATGGGCGTCGTCGACCACCACACCGAGGGGTCGCTGCTGCGCCTGCACACCCGTGAACTCCAGCGCACCGCCACCGCCCTGTTGAGCTGGGCGGCCGGCGAGGGCGTCGAACTGCGCCGGCTCGACGTGCGCTCCGCCTCGCTGGAGGAGGCGTTCCTCGACATCGCCCGTGAGGCCGGCGGACACCGCGACCCCGCGGCGGCGGTCACCGGGCCCACCACGGGGCAGGGCACCGCCACGGGACAGGACACCGCTCGGGAGACGGAGAAGACCGCATGAGCACCCCCACCACCGCCGCCGGCTCCGCCCGCCGGGGCGCGACCACTCCCCCCGGACGCCTGCGGGCCCTGGCCCGGGCCGAGTTCACGCTACTGCTGCGCAACCGCAGCGCGGTGATCACGGCGATGCTGATACCGCTGGTGCTGCCGTTCAGCGTGCAACTGGGCATGCGCGAGGTCGACCTGGCGGCCCACGGGCTCAGCCTGGGCGTGATGATGCTGTCCGCCGGCATCGGCTTCTCGATGCTCTTCGCCGTCTACGCCACCCTGGTGTCCACCTTCGTCTCCCGCCGCGAGGAGCTGGTGCTCAAGCGGCTGCGCACCGGTGAGGCGTCCGACGCCGAGATCCTCGGCGGGACCGCCGCCCCGGTCCTCGCCGTCAGCCTGGTCCAGTCAGTGCTGCTGGGCGTCGCCTGCGCCGTGCTGCTGGACATCGGCGCCCCCCGCGCTCCGCACCTGCTGGTGCTCGGCATCGTCCTGGGCGCCCTGCTGTGCGCGGCGCTGGCCGCGGCCACGGCGGGGCTCACCAGGACGGTGGAGAGCAGCCAGGTCAGCTCGATGCCGTTCCTCTTCGTGACGGTGATCAGCTCCGGCATGACCTTCCCGACCGAGGTCATGCCCGACCGGGTCGCCGCGGTGCTCGACCTGCTGCCGCTGTCCCCGGCCATCCGTCTGATCCGCGACGGCTGGCTCGGCACCATGACCGCCGCCGAGGCGCTGACCGCCGTGGGCACGGCCTTGGTCTGGGTGGTCGTGGCGGTGTTTGCTGTACGGCGGTGGTTCCGCTGGGACCCGCGGCGCTGAGGCGGCGGAGCCGACGGCGCCGACGGAGGAGAGGGGACGACGCGTGCGGCAGTGGTGGGGGAAGAAGAGCACTCCGGCAAAGGTGGAGACGTACACACGGTGGACGTTCCACGGCTTGGCACTGGCCGAGGGGGGGTTCGCCGTTCCGGTGGCCACCCCGCTGGGGCTTCCGGGAGCGGTGCCGGTGGTGCTGGCTCTGATGGGCCACGGGGCGCTGTGCGCGCTGACCGCCTCCCGTGCCCTGGACTGGACCCGCGGCACTCGCCACCAGCCGCGCCGCCTGGTGTACGCGCTGGGGGCGACGACCGCGGTGCTGGCCGCCGCCGCCCTGCTTCTGGCAGCGCGGGCGGACGAGGAACACGTCGGGGAGACGGCCGGGGCGGCCTTCTCGCTCATGCTCGCCTTCGGTGGCGGCATCACGGTCCTCGGCGTCCGCGACCGGACCAGGGTCCCCGCCGTGGTGGCCGGGTTCGGTGCGGGAACGGGCGCGGTGGCACTCGCCGGCGGCATGCCGCTCACCGCCGCCCTGGCGGTGTCCGTCCTGGTACTGCTCCTCACC
Organism: Streptomyces sp. NPDC056600; assembly: GCF_042792855.1. Taxonomy (NCBI): domain Bacteria; kingdom Bacillati; phylum Actinomycetota; class Actinomycetes; order Kitasatosporales; family Streptomycetaceae; genus Streptomyces; species Streptomyces sp. NPDC056600. Next base: position 40,270 of record NZ_JBHTVQ010000031.1, on the reverse strand, counting down.
GGGTTCATGGCCTTCACCTCAATCTTCTCGGTCTGGCTGCTCGACGCCGTCTACGAACTGGACGAAGCGCGGGAGAACCGGACCCGGCTGGCGGTGGCCGAGGAGCGGCTGCGGTTCGGACGGGACCTGCACGACGTACTGGGACGGAACCTCGCGGTGATCGCGCTCAAGGCGGAACTCGCCGTGGAGCTGGCGCGGCGCGGGCGGCCCGAGGCCGTGGACCAGATGACCGAGGTGGAGCGGATCGCGCAGGAGTCGCAGCGTGAGGTGCGCGCGGTGGTGCGCGGCTACCGCCGGGCCGACCTGGGGACCGAGATCGCCGGCGCGCAGGGCGTGCTGGAGGCGGCCGGGATCCGGTGCGAGGTGTCCGTCGCCGACATGGACCTGCCCGCCGAGGTGCAGTCCGCGCTGGCCTGGGTGGTGCGGGAGGCGACGACCAACGTGCTGCGGCACGGGAACGCCCAGTGGTGCGCGGTGACCGCCGCGGCGGAGGACGGACGGGTGAGGCTGGTGGTGGAGAACGACGGCGCCGAGGGCGTCGCGAGCACGGGCGGCTCGGGGCTGGCCGGGCTGCGCGAACGCCTCGCCGAGGTGGACGGGACGCTCACCGCAGGGAGGGGCGGGTCCCGGGACGAAGGCGGCGAAGACGGCGGAGGCGTCGAGGGCGTCGAAGACGGCGAAGGCCAAGGCGACGGGAGCGGGGGCGTGCGCGGCGGCGAGGGCGTAGGCGTGGGCGGGAACGAGGGCGGAGGAGTGGACGGCGGGACGTTCCGGCTGGTGGCCGAGGTTCCGGCCCGGGCGCTCGGCGCCGGAGTCCGGCCCGGGACCGGGCACGATGCCGTGCTGGAGGCGGCCTCGTGAGCGCACCGGTACGTCTGCTGCTCGCCGACGACGAGCACCTGATCCGCGGCGCGCTGGCCGCGCTGCTCGCCCTGGAGGAGGACCTGGTGGTGGTCGCCGAGGCCGCCACCGGCCCGGAGGCGCTGGCCATGGCGCGGGCGCACCGGCCCGACGTGGCCGTCCTCGACCTGCAGATGCCGGGGGCGGACGGTGTGAAGGTGGCCACAGCCCTGCGCGCCGAACTGCCGGAGTGCCGGGTCCTGGTGGTGACCAGCCACGGGCAGCCCGGCCACCTCAAGCGGGCGCTGGCGGCGGGGGTGCGCGGGTTCGTGCCGAAGACGGTGAGCGCGCGCCGCCTGGCCGAGATCATCCGCACCGTGCACGCGGGGAACCGTTACGTCGACCCGGAGTTGGCGGCGGACGCGATCTCCGCCGGGGACTCGCCGCTGACCGCGCGGGAGGCCGAGGTGCTGGACCTGGCCTCGGACGGGGCGCCCGTCACCGAGATCGCGGAGCGGGCCGGGCTCTCCCCCGGCACGGTCCGCAACTACCTGTCGTCGGCCGTCTCCAAGCTGGGGGCGGAGAACCGTCACACAGCGGCGCGTACCGCTCGTGAGCGAGGTTGGGTATAGTTGCTCTCGCGCCACGGCGCAAGGCGGACGTAGCTCAGTTGGTAGAGCGCAACCTTGCCAAGGTTGAGGTCGCGAGTTCGAGCCTCGTCGTCCGCTCCAGTTCCGAAGGCCCCGGTCATCCGACCGGGGCCTTCGGCGTACCGGGGCCTCAGCTCCAGGCGAGGCCGGTCAGGCGCTCGTACGCCTCGAGGTACTTGGCGCGGGTCGCGTCGACGATCTCCTGCGGGAGGGCCGGCGGCGGCTGCTCGCCGTGGCGGTCCCAGCCGGAGGCGTCCGAGGTCAGCCAGTCGCGGACGAACTGCTTGTCGTAGGACGGCTGGGCGTGGCCCGGCTCCCAGACGTCGGCCGGCCAGAAGCGGGAGGAGTCCGGGGTGAGCACCTCGTCGGCGATGATCAGCCGGTCGCCCTCGAAGCCGAACTCGAACTTGGTGTCGGCCAGGACGATCCCGCGGTCGCGGGCCACGTCACGGGCGCGGCCGTAGACGGCGAGCGTGGTCTGGCGCAGCAGCGCGGCGACCTCGGCGCCGACCTTGCGGGCGACCTCCTCGTAGGCGACGTTCTCGTCGTGCTCGCCGACCTCGGCCTTGGTGGCCGGGGTGAAGATGGGGGCGGGCAGTTCGGAGCCGTCCACCAGGCCCTCGGGCAGGGCGAGACCGCAGACCGTGCGGGACTCGCGGTACTCGGCCAGGCCGGAGCCGGTCAGGTAGCCGCGAGCGACGCACTCGACCGGCACCATCTCGAGGTTCTTGCAGATCGTGGTGCGGCCCGCCCACTCGGCGGGCGCGCCGGCCGGGACCTCGGTGCTCAGGACGTGGTGGGGCACCAGGTCGGCGAGCTGGTCGAACCACCACAGGGAGAGCTGGGTGAGCACGCGCCCCTTGTCGGGGATCTCGGTGGGCAGCACCCAGTCGTAGGCGGAGATGCGGTCGCTGGCGACCATCACGAGGTCGCCCGCCTCGTTGCGGTACAGGTCGCGCACCTTGCCGGTGTGCAGATGCACCAGGCCCGGCACCTGCACCGGCTCGGGCTTTTCGACGAATCCGGACACGGTTCCTCCCCGTGGTTTGGTCCAATGCCCCCGATTCTCCCGTACCGGGAGATCCGAGGCAGTCCGGGGGGCCTCGGGCGGGGCGCGGCCGTCCGCTGCCGGCCTGGGGCGGGGCGTGGCCGTCCCTCGCCGGAGGGGAACCGTTCGGCCGCGGGAGGGAACCGTTCAGCCGCCGTGGGGGAACCGTTCAGTCCCTCTTGCAGATGCGGTCCAGCAGGTTGGCGGTGACCTTCTGGATCCGCGGGTCGACGTGACCGGGCCGGTCGAGGGCCGGGGACCAGGCGAAGGTCCCGGAGGCGAAGACCAGCGCGCCCGAGGGCGCCCGGTACAGCGAGGTCTCCTGGTGGCGCCGCACGCCCGCGGCGTCCGGGTACGGCGAGTGGGCGAGCAGCACCCGCTCGTCGTGGGCGGGCAGCGGGGCGCGCGGGAAGTAGCGGTCGGCCTCGCCGGCGACCAGCCCGGGGATCTCCTCGCCGTCCCGGACCCCGGCGCCCTCCCAGAGCCAGTGGCCGGCGTTGCGGACGATCAGCGGGGCGGGCTCGGGCACCGGGCCGCCGTACTGGATGCCGAGCAGTTCCTGCTCGGGCCGGTCGACCTCCCGCCACAGCACCGGGCGGCCCGGTCCCCGGCGCTTGCGGCAGGTGAGCAGCCGGTCCGGCTCCCCGGGGGCGGAGGGGCCCAGCTCCACCTGCCAGTACAGGGTGTTGGCCGACAGGAAGACCAGCGAGGTGCCCTGGTCGCGCGCGAGCTCCACGGTCCGTCGCATCGGCCGGGACCAGTACTCGTCGTGGCCGGGGAACACCAGGCCCCGGTAACGGCCCGGGTCGACGCGGCCGGCGTGCAGGTCGCGAGCGTCGGCGTAGGCGAGGTCGTAGCCGTAGCGCTCGGCCCAGCGGATCACGTCGTAGGCGTGGCCGACGTGCAGGGGAAGTCCGGCGCCTGCGTAGGGGCGGTCGAAGGAGACGGTGGTGGCCGCCCCGGACTCGCCGAGCAGCCGGCCCTCGTCGTCCCAGGCGTGGTAGAGGCTGGCGCCGGTGACGCCGTCCTCCGGGTACAGGTTGTACGCCTGCCAGGTGATGTCGGGCAGCAGGAGCAGCAGGTCGGCGGGGCGGTTGTCGCGGACCGTGAACGGGACGTGGGAGCGGTGGCCGTCGGCGGTGGTCAGTACGGCGACGTACGCGCCGAGCTGCCAGTCGGCGGGCACGGTGAGCCGCCAGGACAGCCACCAGTGGTGGCAGGAGACGGTCCGGTCGGCGACCAGCGGCGCAGGCTGCACCAGGCCGGCCAGCCGGGGGCTGCTGGTCACCTTGGTCGCGCCGTCGCCGCCGTAGTGGCCGATCCGGTAGACGTCGATGCCGAACTCCTGGGGCGGCTCGACGGTGACGCGGAAGTCGATCGGCTCCCCGGGCGCGACGGCGCCGGGCGAGGCGAAGCCCTTGATCTGGCGGCGCACGTCGTCGGCGGGGCGGGGCCCCGCCGGGCGCGGGCCCGGCTCGTCGACGTACCAGGGAACCACCTGGCCGGTGTCGTCGAAGTACGTCTCGCCGCCGCGCAGCCACGGTAACGGCCCCAGTCCGAACGGGTCCGTCACACCGTGCGCCAGCGCCCCCGACTCCCAGCGGCGGATCCGCTCAGGGTCCATGAACCGCTCCCCCTCCCTCGTGTTCGTCGTGCGTCCCGCTCCCCCGCCGGACGGTGTCGTCCCGTCCTCGGCGGCGGTGTCGTCCCGTCCGCCGGGCGGTGGTGCGGTCCCTCGTCCCGCCGGGCGGGTCCCCTGGTTCTCGTCCCGGCGGGTGATGCCGTGCCTTCCCCCACGGGCGGTGCCGTTCCTTTCCCTCGCGGGCGGTCCCGCGCCCCCCGGCGCGGTCACCCCAGCCGTACCGGTTTCTCCGCACGGACGCCCAGGTCGCGCAGCCAGGCGCGCAGGGGCATGGGGTCCCCCTCCTCGACCAGGCTCAGCACCCGCGCGCCCAGGTCACCGACGCGCTCGCCGCGCACCAGGAGGGCGGGGCCGTCCAGCCAGTCGAGGCCCGGCGCGGCTCCGGCCGTGTCCACGGCGGCGCAGCAGACCAAGGCGGCGACGTGGTCGGCGAGCAGGTCCCGGCCGGAGCGGGGCGGTGGGGGCGGCAGCAGCGGGAGCCGCCCGTCGTCCCACCAGGTCGACCCGGCGCCCGGCCCACCGGCAGCGGCCGCCGGCCCGCCACCGCCCTCGCGCGCGGCCTGGGCCTCCTCGCGGGCCAGTTCGGCGGTGAGCCCGGCGGCCAGGGCGGCGGCGCGTTCGTTGTCCCGCAGCGGGTCGCCGCCGTCGGGGTCGCCGAGCTCGTACGGCTCGTCGGGCTCCGCCCAGGGGTGGGTGGCCTCGGCCTCGTCGGCCATGGGGGTGGAGGCGGGGGACGGGGGTGAGGTGCCCAGGGTCGCGTCGGTGCCGGCGGTGGCTGCGGGGGCCGCGTCGCCCGGTGTGTCGTCGCCCGGGGTGTCGCCCCGGGGTGCGGTGTCGGCGGGCGCGCCGTCGGTGGGCGGCGTGGGGCTGGTCGAGGACGGGACGGCGGCGGCGGCCGGGGCGGCGGCCGGGGCGGCGGCCGGGGTCTCGCCCCCGGCGTCGGGGGTCGGGGCGGTGGGGGTGGTGAGGTGGTCGAGGACGCGGGAGAGGGTGCGGTCGCCGGGGGTCTGGTGGGGGCCCAGCGCGTCCAGGACGCGGTGGAGCCGGTCGGCGTCGGCACGCCACGCGCGGTCCACGACCTCCTCCGGGTACTCCTGCCACTCCACCGGGGCCCACTGTCCGCCCGACCCGGCGGGGGCGCCGTGGAAGAGGCGGGCCGCCAGCAGCGAGGCCGCCTCGTCGATCGCGCCCGGCTCCTCCAGCAGGTCGCAGGCGGGCCGGTCGCCGAGCCGGGAGGTGAAGCCCTCGGCCAGCCGGTCACGGCGGGACAGCTCGGTGAGCGCGGCGACCACGCCGACGTCCAGCCGGGCCGGCCAGCGCCGCATCCGCCAGGCCGGCTGCGCGACCCGGGTGAGCAGCCGGTCCCAGCCCGCGTAGGCGAGCCCCACCTGCTCCTGGGCGACGACCCGCAGCCCGTGGTCCACAGCCTGTGCACGCTCCGCGGCGGCCGCGGCCACCCCGCGCTCCATCTCCGCGGCGTGCGGCGCGCAGCCACGCAGCATCAGCCGCACCACGCGGGCCACCCCGCCCAGCACCAGCCGGGCGGGCCCACTGCGCTGCGGGTCCGCGGTCACGGCCATCGCCGCGTCCAGACCCCGCACGAAGCGGCGGGCCGCGGCTATGTCCGGGTGGGCGGAGGGACCGGTGCCGGCGACCACGGGGGCGAGCACCGCACGCAGTTCACCCACCCGCATCCACCACAGGAAGGGCGAGCCGATCACCAGCACCGGAGCCGTCCGGTCGCGCCGGTGCGGTTCGGCCAGCCTGCGCAGCACGGACGTCCGGCGGCCGGAGGCGGCCTCGTGCGACGGATGCGAGCGGTCCTCCAGCCAGCTGTCGCAGTCCGGGGTCAGCTCTATGGAGGAGGGCGCCGGGACGCCCAGCCGGTCGGCGAGGTCACGGACCAGCCGGTAGAGGTCGGGCGCCGAGCGCTCCGGGATCGGCACCGTCGGGCTGGTGGCCGGGCGGGAGCGGGCGACGACCAGCGAGACGACGGCGGCGGCGGCGAGCGCCAGCAGCGCCAGGACGCCCGTCACCAGGCGCACGACGTCCCAGGCGGGCCCGGTGAACCGGCCGGTGGCGTCCCCGGTCAGCAGCACCACGCACACCCCGGCGGGCAGCAGCGCCGCCGCCAGCGCCCAGCCCCGCACGCGCAGCACGGCGAGCGCCCGTGAGCGCGCGCCCGGTGCGCCGGTCTCCACGCCCGTACCGGTCACGACCGGACCTCACCCCCTCACGTGTGCGTCGCCTGTCCGTCGCCTGGCCTCGTTGTCCATGCCCCCACTGTGGCACCGGGCCAGGACAGCGCAATGCCTGTGGGCCAAGTGCCGGAACGCTCGCGGGGCACACTAGTCACGGTGCGGACCCCAGTCAGCCATACCGGCCATCGCTCACTCGATGGAATGGCTTTGGGGAAAGGTGGATGACGCAGCGCAAAGATCAGGCCCCGGATTCCGGCGCCTGGAGGAGGCGGGGAATCCGGGGCCCTGGGGCTGCCGCGAGGCGGTGGATCAGGCGTCCATGGCCGCCTTGAGCGCGATGTCGGTGCGGTGCTGGGACCCGTCGAGGTTGATCCGGGCCACCGCCGTGTAGGCGCGGTCGCGGGCCTCGGTGAGGTCGGAGCCGGTCGCGGTGACCGACAGCACCCGGCCGCCGGCGCTGACCACCGCGTCGCCCTCGCGCCGGGTGCCGGCGTGCAGCACGTAGGCGTGCGGGGCGTCCTTCTCGGCGACCTCGTCCAGACCGGTGATCGGGTCCCCGGTGCGGGGGGTGCCGGGGTAGTTGTGCGAGGCGACGACCACGGTGACCGCGGCCTCCTCGCTCCAGCGCAGCGGCTCCAGGTCGCCCAGGTTCTCCGTGGCGGCGGCCATCAGCACGCCGGCCAGCGGGGTCCGCAGCCGGGCCAGGACCACCTGGGTCTCCGGGTCGCCGAAGCGGGCGTTGAACTCGATCACCCGCACGCCGCGCGAGGTGATCGCCAGGCCCGCGTAGAGCAGGCCGGAGAACGGGGTGCCGCGGCGGCGCATCTCGTCGACGGTGGGCTGGAGCACCGACGCCATGACCTCGTCCACCAGGGCCGGGTCGGCCCAGGGCAGCGGGGAGTAGGCGCCCATGCCGCCGGTGTTGGGGCCCTGGTCGTCGTTGTGCGCGCGCTTGAAGTCCTGCGCGGGCTGCAGCGGGACCACGGTGGTGCCGTCGGTGATGGCGAAGAGCGAGACCTCGGGACCGTCCAGGAACTCCTCGACGACCACGCGCTCGCAGGCGGCGGCATGCTCCTTGGCGGCCTGGAGGTCGTCGGTGACCACGACGCCCTTGCCGGCGGCGAGGCCGTCGTCCTTGACCACGTAGGGCGCGCCGAACGCGTCCAGCGCCGTGGCGGCCTCCTCGGCGGTGACGCACACGTAGGAGCGGGCGGTGGGGACGCCGGCGGCGGCCATCACGTCCTTGGCGAACGCCTTGGAGCCCTCCAGCCGCGCGGCCTCGCCGGACGGGCCGAAGACCGGGACGCCGGCCGCGCGGACGGCGTCGGCGACGCCGGCCACCAGCGGGGCCTCGGGCCCGACCACCACCAGATCGGCTTCGAGCCGCCGGGCGAGGTCGGTGACGGACGCGCCGTCGTTGGCGTCGACCGCGTGCAGCTCCGCCACCTCGGCGATACCTGCGTTGCCGGGGGCGCAGTACAGCGCGGTGACGGCGGGATCGAGGGACAGGGAGCGGCACAGGGCGTGTTCGCGGGCACCGCTGCCGATGACGAGGACCTTCACGTGCTCAGCCTAACGGGCGCGCCGGGCGCCTCTTGTAGGCACCGCCCGGCGTGGACGGCCGCCGGTGTCGGAGCTTCCTCCAACCCGACGGGGCTTCCCTCCCCGTCAGGCCCGGCCGCTACTCGTGAACAACCTCTTGCCCGGCCGCTACTCGTGCACGACCTCTTCGACGACCGTCGCGCCGAGTTCCCGCACGATCAGCTCGTGGCCGGAGAGGGCCGACTCGTCGAGGTCCGGGTCGTCCGGGGCCGGTGTGTCGTCCTCCGGCGCCACGTGTCTTCGCGGCTCGGGGGCCGGAGCGGGCGCCTCCTGCGGCGGCGCGGCCGAGCGGTCCCGCCGGGGGGCGGGGGCCTGCTGCTGCGCCTGCGGGGACGGGGCGGACGCCTGCTGGGGCGGCGCGGGGCGCTGGTACGCCGTGGCTCCGCCGCCCGGGGCGCCTCCGGCGAAGCCGCCGTCGGGACCGCCACCGGGCTGACCGCCTCCAGGCCCCCCACCGGGGCCGCCGCCGGGCTGTCCGCCGCCGAAGCCGCCGCCTCCTGGGAAGCCGCCGCCTCCGTAGGCTCCGCCGCCGCCGGGGCCGCCGCCCCCGGCCGGCGGCGCGGAGCCGCCGCTGGGGTCGATCACGGCGTCGATCTTCCACTGGACGTTGAACTCCTCGGCCAGCGCCGCCTTCAGGACGTCCTCGCTGCCGCTGCCGGAGAAGTTGTCCCGGGCGCCGGCGTTGACGAAGCCGATCTGGAGCGTCGTGCCGTCGAAGCCCGCCACGTGGGCGTTCTGGCTGAGCAGGATCCAGGTGAACCGGCGGCGGTTCTTCACCGCCTCGAGGATGTTGGGCCACAGGGTGCGCGGGTCCAGCCCGCCCGCGGGCGGCGTCTGAAGAGGCGCGGCGGCGGGCGCGGACGGGGGCGCGCCGTGGGCCTGCGCCGGGGCCGGGGGCTGCGCCGGGGCCTGGGCCTGGGCGGGAGCGGACGGGCGTGCCGCGGGTGCGCCGCTGCCCGCGGCTGCCGCGGTGGGCCAGCCGCCGGGGCGGCGACCGCCGCCGGCGGGGGCGGCCGTGGGCCACGCGCCGGGGGCCGGAGCGCCCTGTGCCGCGGCATGTTCCGGCGCGGGAGCGGGTACCTGCGCGGCGGCGGGCGCCTGCTGCGGTGCCGGTGCCTGCTGCGGTGCGGCCTGGGGCCCGGCGTACGGGGCCGCCTGCGGGCCGGGTTGCGAAGCACCGCCACCTGGGCGGGCCGCCGCCCGGGCGGCCGCGGGCCCGTGCGCGTCGGGTCCCGGCGTGTACCCCATGGCCGGGGCGCCGCCGCCCGCCGAGAAGTTGATGCCCCGCTCCATCCGGTCGAGCCGCGCCATCAGCGACCGCTCGTCCCCGTACGCGGCGGGCAGCAGCACCCGCGCGCAGATCAGCTCGAGCTGCAGGCGCGGCGAGGCAGTGCCCCGCATCTCGCCGAGGCCCTCATTGACGATGTCCGCCGCACGGCTCAGCTCGGCCGGGCCGAACACCGACGCCTGCGCCGCCATTCGCTCCAGCACGTCGGCCGGGGCGTCGATCAGCCCCTTGTCCGCCGCGTCCGGGACCGCCGCCAGGATCACCAGGTCGCGCAGCCGCTCCAGCAGGTCCGCCACGAAGCGCCGCGGGTCGTTGCCGCCCTCGATGATGCGGTCGACCACCTCGAAGGCCGCCGCCCCGTCACCGGTGGCGAACGCCTCGACGACGGAGTCCAGCAGGGAGGCGTCGGTGTAGCCGAGCAGCGAGGTGGCCATGTCGTACGTCACGCCCGCCTCCCCCGCGCCGGCCAGGAGCTGGTCCATCACCGACATCGAGTCACGGACCGAGCCGGCGCCCGCGCGGACCACCAGCGGCAGCACGCCCTCCTCGACCGGGATCTGCTCCCTGCCGCAGACCTCGCCGAGGTAGTCGCGCAGCGTGCCCGGTGGGACCAGGCGGAAGGGGTAGTGGTGCGTCCGGGAGCGGATGGTGCCGATGACCTTCTCGGGCTCCGTGGTCGCGAAGATGAACTTGAGGTGCTCCGGGGGCTCCTCGACCACCTTCAGCAGGGCGTTGAAGCCCTGCGGGGTGACCATGTGCGCCTCATCGATGATGTAGATCTTGTAGCGGCTGGACGCCGGACCGAAGAACGCCTTCTCCCGCAGCTCACGGGCGTCGTCCACACCACCGTGCGAGGCGGCGTCGATCTCGATGACGTCGATGGAGCCCGGGCCGTTGCGCGCCAGGTCCTGGCAGGACTGGCACTCTCCGCACGGCGTCGGGGTGGGGCCCTGCTCGCAGTTCAGGCAGCGGGCCAGGATGCGGGCGCTGGTCGTCTTGCCGCAGCCGCGCGGACCGCTGAACAGGTACGCGTGATTGACCCGGTTGTTGCGCAGCGCCTGCTGCAACGGGTCGGTGACATGCTCCTGCCCGATGACCTCGGCGAAGGACTCGGGACGGTAGCGGCGGTACAGCGCGAGAGACGACACGTCTACGAGGTTATAGGCGAGCGCCGACATACCGGAGGGCCTGTGGACAGCCCCACAGCGACCGCCGGTGGACCCGGGAACGTAAGCGCCCCCCACGCACCCGCCAGAGCCGACCTACCCTTGCTGCCTTCCGGCCCTGGGGGAGTTCAGTCAGATAGCGCCACGTGAGGGGCTCCGCACAGGGTACCCGATCCGGCCGGGGAGAACGAGTTCGCGACCACTGTCTCGAGTCATGTAATGTTCTTCCCGGAGGATTCGCCTAGAGGCCTAGGGCGCACGCTTGGAAAGCGTGTTGGGGGCAACCCCTCACGAGTTCGAATCTCGTATCCTCCGCAGCCGCCTGAACAGGCGAAACGAAGAGCCGGACCATGATCCATGGTCCGGCTCTTCAGCTTGCCTGGTCTCGGTTTCGGTCTCGTTTATTTCCGGCATTCAAGACATTCCCCATCATGCGCTCCGATCCCCGGCGCAGGTGCTGCGAAGTCGGTCTTCTCGTGGCGTGACTCTGCGGCCGCCGCCACACGGACTGCCGGACCTGCAGGCCGCCAGCCACCTGCTGCTGGGCCATGGCGGGGCCTCCGGGTACAGCGATCTCAAGGCCGCCCTCACCGACCCGGAACAGGAGCGGCGCGGCCTTCGGTCCGCCGAGCGATGCCAGGTCGGTCATTGGCGTTTCTCTGAGTCACGTCTGCTCCTTCAGGACGACCAGGACGGGGTGAGGAGGTCGCATCGCCGGGGATGATCCGCCAGCCGGGTGGAAACGCACGACTGGCCTTGAGGTGGGCCGAGCGACTCGACACCATGCGATGGTCGTCCCACCGTGAGTTCGGAGTGCTCATGCACGGTCGTGCCGCAGCAGTTGCCCTGACCCCGGCCACAATGGCCGCCACTGTGGCAGCGACCCCGACGCCCTCGGGCCCACCAGGTGCGAGTGACGTCGGCGTGTTCACCACCATGGCGGATCATGTCCATGTGTCGCGCTCGTCGGGTCTGCCTGAAGCCTCAGCCCATGGCTGGTGGGTGGGGCGGTCCGGACATGCTGCCAAACCCGGCGTGAGGGCCGTCGTGACAATCTGGCTGCAGGCCCAAGACTCACATGGGCAGTGGAAGCAAGTAGCAAAGGGCAGCAAGAAGGTGCTGTCAGGCGGCGGGAGCGGCAAGCGCGCAACGGCCAGGAGGGCATGCCGGGGAGCCGCCCGCACGGCATGGCGCAGCGTGATCGACGTGGACGTTCTCGGCGGAGCGGATTCGCCACGGAAACTGACCACTGCGACACAGAACCTTCCTTGTGGCGCGGGGATCTGAGGGCCGGATCGGCCCTGGCGGTGCCACGGCAGATGTTCCGCCCGAAGAGTTGCTCGTGGCCCTGTACGGGCGGCATGTGCCGCACCCTTGGCTGCCGGAGCCGACCGAGGACCTGTATTCGCTGGCGTTCAAGCAAGCCGCGGCCTACGGCTGGTCTTTTCCCCTGAGCTCCGATCAGCCGCCCCCTGAAGGGCAGCGCTGGGCACAGCACGAGGCCGGTGGCGCAGCCCCCGCCACTTCGGGAGGCACAGGCGAACTGGCCTGGCTCCAGGCAGCGGTACTCTCGTTGCCCGGCCAGTCGCTGCCCATCGTGCCCATGGCCGATGTTCTCCTACGCGCCCTCGAGAGGCTTGGCACAACCATCGCAACCGGGCTGCATGTGCTCGCTCCGCTCGTATGCGCTGCAACGCATCCCGCTGGTCCGGGCCACAGCACGCTTCTGCAGGCTGATGTTCTGGCTCTCGCCGATCCAGGCGCGGAGACCGACGTCACCGTCAGTCTTGCTCTTCCGGACTCCACCGAAGGCGACAGCGCACTGTCGGCAATCAGGGAATGGGCACCGAGCGGGTCGCAAGCTCTGCTAGGGGTCATGCCTATGACGGCTGGGGGCCTCACACCGGCGGCCCGGTCGCGCGCCCGCGCATATGGGCTCGAACCTGCCCTGACCTGCTGCATGCGCCTGACCGAGTGGTCTCTCGAAGCCGCCGCGTGGCTCACCACGCACCTGGCCGAGTCTCTCCGCCCTGCGCACGCCGGAGAGCTTGTCCTGATCGAGGTAATCAAGGAGAGCGAGTAGCAGCCCTGCGGTTGGGTGGTACGGGGCAGAGCACCATGAGTATGGCGTGGAGTATGGCAACCAAGAAGGTGACTGTCACGATTCCCGAGGAGCTCCTTGACGAGATCCGCACCGAGGCGACGGAGAGGGGTCTGTCCGCCTACGTCGCCGATGCCCTGCGCTTCAAGCGCGAGCGTGACCGGCTGCGGGAGTTGGCCGACTGGCTGCAGGAAGAGCACGGTCCCGTGACCGGCGACGAGCGTGCCACCGCCCTGGCGGAGCTCGACGAACTCGACGCCGAGCACCTCCGGCATCGTGACACCGGCGGACATCACACTGGAGAGGCAGCGTGAGCAAACGGATCACCACAGCGCGGTAGAAGCCGGCGCGTGTCTTCGTCCTGAACTCCGAAGCGCTCTCCCTCGCCGTACGGGGCGACCGCGCCATGATCGCGTGGATCGATCTCGCGGCCTCCGGAGAGGCTGAGGTGGTCACCTCGCCCATGACGCTGATCGAGGCCCACGACGGCCGGATCACGGAGCAGCGCTGGAACTGGATTCTCTCCCGCCTCACTGTCGCCGACCTCGGTAAGGACGAAGCCCGCCAGGCCCGTCGGCTCCTCACCGACGCCGGGCTGCACGGGCACGAGTACGCCATCGACGCTGTCCTCGCCGTCATCGCCCGCCGGCAGAAGGGCCAGGTCACCGTCTTCACCTCAGACACGGACGACCTGGAACGCTTGGTCCCGCACACGATCGTCGTGAAGAAGGTCTGAGCAGAGGGCGGCTGGTCTCGGTTCTGGTCTCGTTCAGCCTCGTCCGCACCCGTCCGGGCGAGGCCGTCCTGAACACTCCGCCGCAGGTCAGAACGGACCCGAGCTTCCACGCACGATGGAGCGAACATTGGGAAAGCGTGTTGGGGGCAACCCGGCAACCCCTCACGAGTTCGAATCTCGCATCCTCCGCAGCCGCCTGAACAGGCGAAACGAGAACCCCGGACCGCTCAGCGGCCGGGGTTCTCGGCATGCTCCGGTCTCAGTTCTGGTCTCATTCAATTCCGGCATAAGGATCTTTTCCGCGCCTCGCTCTGCCGCTGACGGGTCGACCGACAGGGCAACGCCTTCACTCACAAGCGGCTTCCTGCCGCCACAGGCCGCGGGTGTCCCCCGCCGTGCGCCATTCTGGAGCGTGTGCAGGACCGGTTCCGGTCGAAGAGCAACGGCGTCGTCTTGGTGAGGTGCCCCATCGGCAAGCCCAGCGGATCAACTCTGACCTCGTGGCTGAGTGGTCTGGAAGTCGGTCGACTGGAGCGAGTCCTGGCGACTCGCCCGGATGCCGTGTCCCCACCGGAGCCACGATCGTTCGGCGAACTCGCGGACCGCCTTCAGCGCCCGGCGTCGGTGGCACCGGTGCTGGCGGAGCTCGCGCTGCCACAGTTGCAGGTGGCTGAAGCGCTGGCGGCATGGGGACCCGTTCCACGCGCCGCTCTGGCCGACCTGCTGGACGTGACCGAAACGGAGACCGATCGCGGGCTGGACACGGCCCTGGAGACACTGGCCGATCACGCGCTCGTCTGGCCGGACGGCCAAGGGATGCTCCACATGGCGGCGCCGTTGCGGCAGGCGTGGGATTCGCCGTTGGGGCTGGACGCGCCGCTCGCCCGGCTACTGGCGGACACGACCTCCGAGGAACTGAGACGCATGCTGGTGGCCCTGGGCATCCCAGCTCCCGGCACCACCAAGAAAAGATCGGCTGGCCACGCTGCTGGAACACCACAGCGATGCGGAGCGGGTGGCCGCCTTGGTCGCTTCAGCGCCTGCGGCCACTCGGAAACTGCTGGAGCGGCGAGCCCGTCACCAGCGTGAACAGAAGCAGGAACAGACAGAGTTCCTCATGCTCGGGGCCCCACGGGCCGACTCCGAACCGGGTGCACGATGGGCTCTGGAGCGGGGACTCCTGGTCCAGGACCGGTACTCCGGGTACCGGCCCACACGCATGCCGGCCGAGGTGACGCTCGCGCTGCGAGGGGCTGACTGGCACGCCCCGTTCGAGCCGTGCCCGCCCATCGTGCAGACGGTGTCCGTCACCGAGGCGGAGGTGGATCGGGAGGCGGCGGCAGCCGCCACGGCGTTCGCCGCCCACGCCGCCTCGGTCCTGGCAGCGTGCGCCGTGTCTCCCCCGGCCCGTCTGAAGTCCGGCGGTGTCGGGGCGCGTGAGCTGTCCCGGATCGGCAAGGCCACACAGTGCGATGACATCGTCGTACGCCTCGTCCTGGAGACGGCGTACGACGCCGGGCTGCTGGCCCGGGACGGTGACGGGGTCGCGGCGACGGAAGGCTACGACGCCTGGGCGGAGCGGGAACCGGCGGAGCAGCTCACCACCCTTCTCCGGGCGTGGCGGACGCTGCCGGCGACCCCGACCCAGGCCCGCGACGGAGACGGCAAGGCGCTGCCCGCACTCGCCGGAGCACCACCCTGTGGCGGCTGTGCACGGGCCCGGGACGGGCTTCTCGCCGCGGCGGCGGCGCTCCCGGCGGACCAGGGGGTGCGGAGGCCCGTGGAACTGGGGCCGCTCATCGCCTGGCACCGTCCGTGCACCCATCAACTCCCCCAGGACGCCGAGCCTTTCGCCTCCGTGGTCCGCGAAGCAGAACTGCTCGGTGTGATTGCCCGCGGCTCCCTGTCCCGCATCGGTGCCGCCCTGCAGGCCGATGACGGCGAAGCACTGGCCGCGGCCGGTCGGCGGCTGCTGCCGACGGCCACCAGCACGGCCCGCTTCGGCGCGGACCTCACCGCCGTCGTCACGGGCACACCGTCAGCCCGCCTGGCCGCCCTGCTGGACGCCGTCGCAGACCGGGAATCCGTCGGCACTGCATCCGTGTGGCGGTTCAGCCCGAGCACCATCCGCGGCGCCCTGGACACCGGCCGTACACCGGACGCCATCACCGCCGACCTGGCCGACGTCGCCGTCGGCACCCTCCCCCAGCCGCTGTCGTATCTGATCCACGACACCGCGCGCGCTCACGGCCGTGTGCGCATCGCCCCCGCGGCCTGCGTGATCCACGGCGAGGAACCCGCCCTCCTCGCCGAACTCGCCGCCCACCGCAAGCTCGCCGGACTCGGTCTGCGGCAGCTGGCACCGACCGTGCTGGTCTGCCGGACTCCGCTCGACAAGACCCTCGCCGCGCTCCGGGCCGCCGGCTACGCCCCCGTCGCCGAGAAGGCCGACGGAACCGTACGCGTCGAGAAGGCCCAGCGCCGACGTGCCTCCGCCCCGGCTGGGACCCCACTCCCCGGCCAACGTTGGCGGTCCGTGCCGACGGAGACCCTGGTGGCCGTCGGCCTGAGCGCCCTGGCCACCAGGCTGCGGGACGCCCCGCCGGCACTTCCGGATCCCGACCCGTTCGGCACCGGGGTCCCCTACGGCACGGACGCCGAGGAGATCGTCGCCGGGTACGCGAAGAACCTGACGTACAGCGATGTCCGCCAGCTCGCCCACGCCGTCGACGCCGGCACGGCCATCACGATCGAGTACGTCGCCGCCTCGGGCAACCGGACCGTACGTACGCTCAGCGAGCTCGATCTCGACCCGCCCTATCTGTACGCCTGGTGCCATCTGCGCGAGGACGAACGGGTCTTCGCCCTCTCCCGCGTCCTCGCCGTCATGCCCGCGTAGCCCTCCACACGTCCCGTTGGCCCACCCGTGCACGGCTCGATGTCCGACCGGCCGCCACTACGGTCGCCCGTCATGGACTGGGTCGAGCGCACCGCACAGCTGAGGCAGTGGACGAGGAGTGGGGTGCGGGCGCCGCACAAGCCGTTGCTGTTCCTGTACGCGCTCCCACGTGCGCTGGTGGGCGTTCGACGGACCGGATGACATCGACAACGGACTGTGCCTGTGCTCGCTGCACCACACGCTCCTCGACAAGGGCGTTCTCGGCATCGGATGGGGGACCCGCTCGAGCGAAGCCGAGAGTGGGGGAGGCCATCGCATCCTGGTCTCGCAGAGCTTCGTCGGCCGCAGTACCGCCGCCCGCGAGCACGTCATCACGCTCGCCGGCCGTCCGGTCACAGGGCCCCAGCCGGGCGTCCGCCCCATCGCCGCCGCCTACCGCTCCTGGCACACGAGCCAGGTCTTCCAGGGCAGCCCACGCCCCGCCGTGACCATCTGATCGCCGAATCGGCGGTCACACGAACGCACTGGTACGGAGCGCGACACCAAGAGTGTGGTCTCTTGTACGGCGATGTATGGGTCGCGGGATTCGCCTCGAAAGCTGCACACGCGCCTGTTGCGCCTCACCGCACCGAACGAGGAGTCGTCCAGCCGCGCTACGTTCGACCCGGTCCGGTAGCCGGCCTCACGCATCCGGACGTGCAGACGGCGTCGACTACACGGCAACGAGACGCACGCGGTCTCCGCAGAGCTTCGCCATGTCGTCGATGTCCGAGGTGAGCATGACGACGGGGCGTCGTTGTCGCAGCGCCATCTCGGCCACGGCGGCATCGATGGCGTACTTGTGGCCATGAAGGCCGGCGTTGATCAGCATGGCGGAGGCCGCCTTGGCCTCCTCGTCACCGACGGGCACGATCCGCACGCCGGACAGGACCCAGGCAAGCCGCGCCTTCTCCGTCCGGCGGTGCACTGCTTCGATGATGGTGAGCGCGCTGATGGCCACCTCCATGCCCCGCTTGCGAGCTTCCGCGACCAGGGCGACAACGGGCTCATGATCACCGACGAACTTGGAAAGGCCCTCACAGTCGAGAACGAGGGTGCCTTTATGGCTCAGCTTGCGGCGGGCCACTGCCCCTCCTCGGCGAATACTTCGTCGAAGACCCGCCGCGCCCGCTCCTGTTCGTGGTCGGAGATCAACCCTTGGCGGCGCTCGTAGTCTGCAAGGTACTCATCCAGAATCTGGCCGCGCAGCTCTCGCTCCACCGCTTCGGTGATGAACGCGGAGAACTCACGCTTGCCGACTCGTCGACGGATCGCCTCCGCCGTCCCTTCGGGGAGGGAGAGGCTGACCCTCGTGGCCGGCCCCTCGCCGACGCTGTAGGGAATCTCACTCATGAGGTCGACATTATCAAATGAGTAGGAATTCTGGCCGTGCGGCCGGCTCCGACGCGTCTGGGCAGGTATCGTGCGGCCATCAACGCCTCGCCGATCGCTCCGTCGCCCCTCCTCGGACCTGCGTGTTCACGAAGCGACCTATCAACTTCGGCCGTCTTGCGGTCCGGTCGCTCGCCAGCTGCGTCAAGGGGCCAACGGTCGACGCAGGCTGGTCTCAGTCTTGGTCTCATTCACCCCCGTCCGGCGCTGTTCGGGCGGGGTCATACCAGTCGCTCCGCCGCAGGTCAGGACGGGTCCGACCTCCCCCGAACCCCCGGACGAACATGTGGAAAGCGTGTTGGGGGCAACCCCTCACGAGTTCGAATCTCGTATCCTCCGCCAGTGCCTCACCGGGCACGATGTCGAAGGGCCCCACCGTTCGCGGTGGGGCCCTTCGGCGTTCCCTGGTCTCAGTTTCGGTCTCGTTCACTTGCGACATTCACGACATCCTCGCGATGCGCCAGGACGCCCTTGAGGTAGCGGGGTGGCGCCGGGCCGACGGGTACACACAGCGAGGCGCCCGCCAGAAGCAGGAGTATGTTTTATGTAGGCGTACTTCTATATCTGGAGCACTCGTGGACAAGCCTGCCGAGATGTTCGACCGGGATCACGAGTGGTCGGCGTTGAGCCGGTTCATCACCGATCCGCAGCCCGGCGCGACTCTGGGCGTGGTCTCCGGGCGCCGCCGCCAGGGCAAGACGTTCCTGCTGGATGCCGCCTGCCGTGCCGCCGGGGGGTTCTACTTCGGAGCGACCGAGGCCGCCGACGCCGAGTCGCTACGGCGGATCAGCACGGCGCTGACCGCTCACGTCCGTCCCGCCAGCCCGTTCCACTTCGCCGACTGGGCAGAGGCCGTCGACGCACTTCTCGCGCTCGGCACCGAGCGACCCGTCCCCGTGGTGATCGACGAGTTTCCGTACCTCGCCAAGGCCAACCCTGAACTGCCCTCGATCATTCAGGAGGCGTTGCGGCCCCTGCGTGACCAGCGCACAGGCTCCCGTACCCGCCTGCTGCTGTGCGGCTCAGCGCTGTCCTTCATGGGCCGGCTGCTGTCGGGCAACGCCCCCCTGCGCGGACGGGCCGGGCTGGAACTGGTCGTCCGCCCCCTGGATCACCGCCTTGCCGCCGAGTTCTGGGGCATGACCGACCCCCACCTGGCCATGAAGGTGAACGCGATCGTGGGCGGCACCCCGGCCTATCGGCGCGAATTCGCACGCGGCGACACGCCAAAGGGGCCGGATGACTTCGACGACTGGGTCGTCCGCACCGTCCTCAACCCCGAAACCCCCCTCTTCCGCGAGGCCCGCTATCTGCTGGCCGAAGAACCCGACCTTCGCGACACCGCCCTGTACCTGTCCGTTCTGGCCGCCGTCGCCGACGGCAACGCCACACGCGGGGGCATGGCCGGCTACCTGGAACGCAAGGCGACCGACATCGCGCACCCCATCAACGTCCTCGAAGACGCCGGCCTGCTGCACCGGGACGCCGACGTCTTCCGCGACAACCGGCCCACCTACCGCATCGCCGAACCGCTGATCGGCTTCTACCACGCGATCATGCGACCGGTCTGGGACCAGCTCGAACGCCCCGGCAGCGCAGCACGGGTCTGGCAAGCCAGCCGTCGCCGCTTCGTCAGCAACGTCCTCGGGCCCCACTTCGAGCAGGTCTGCCGAGACTGGGCCCTGCATCACGCCGACCCCGAGCTCCTGGGCGGTCTGCCCGCCCGCGTCGGACACGGCGTCGTTCACGACCCCAAGGCCCGCACCGGCCACGAGGTCGACGTGGCGGTCATCGGCATCGCGGATGGCACCAAACCACCACTGCTGGCCATCGGAGAGGCCAAGTGGAACGACGCCATGGGCGCTGCCCATATCGAACGTCTCCGGCACATCCGCGACCTCGTCACCCTGGCAGGCCGCTACGACACCACGAATACACAGCTCCTGTGCTTCAGCGGAGCCGGCTTCAACGACAAGGCGCACGCTGCAGCGGCGGCCGATCCGGACATCCGACTGATCGACCTGGCGACCCTCTACGGCCAGGCATAGAGGCCCTCGGGACTGCGCCCGGGCGCCGGGCTCTCCTGTTCCGGCACCAAGCAAGGCGGACACCTCGACACCAGGGGGCCACAGCCTGGGGCGGCACCGTCCAGCCGGGACAACGGCCCGGCCCGGACCGCTGAAGCGGTCCGGGCCGGACGGACACCGGGTCGGGCGTGGGGCCTTCGCCCCGCCGGCCTGGTGCGGTGGGTCAGGTCGGGGCTCAGCGCACGTCGACGCAGTCACCGGTGGCGGTGACCGGCGGCGTGGTGGTGGTGCCCTCGAACTTGTAGCGGTAGCAGCGGTCGGTGGTGGCGGTGCGCGTCTGCTTCTCGACGCCCGCCAGGCTGCCGGTGCCGGTGCTGTGGCTGCTCGTGGTGGCGTACGAGCCGGTCAGGGAACGCTCCTGGAGGCGCACGGTCTGCTGGGTGTAGCCCGCGTACTTGTGGGTGTCCCAGTTGGCGCGCTCGAGCTTGCCGGTGATCGTGATCGTCTTGCCCTTGGCGACGGGCTCGGGGGCCGCGTTGGTGCTCAGCCGCGACAGGCGCTTGAGGTACCAGGTCTTGGCGTTGTCGGTGTCCACGGAGGTGTCCGCGTCGGTGACCGCGTAGAGGGAGATCTTCCAGGCTCCGGCGTCCGCGTTCGTCAGGTCGTACTGAGGGTTGATCTTGTAGGTGGTCGTGCACGTGAACGTGGTGGCGCCGGACTGGACGCAGGGGTCGGTCTCCGCGCCGAACTCCTCGGACAGCAGGAACTGCTCCAGCCCGTCCTCGAGGTCGGTGCCGCGCCAGAGCGCCGCGTCGCTGCCGTAGAGCGTCGACCCGCCGCTCACCGTCCACTTCACGGTGATCGTCTGCGTGTTCGTCGTCCCGACGCCGGCGCTGTTGCCGCCGTTGACGGTGACACCGGAGACGACGGTGGTGGAGGCGGCGGTGCCACGCGCGGACAGGGCCTTGGGCGCGGCGGCCTTCGCCGCCGACGCGTCGGCGGCCGCGGCCCTGCTCTGCTGCAGCGCTGCGGCCGGTCCGGTCTCGCCCGCCATCGCGGACGGTGCGCCGAGCAGGCCGAGGGCGAGTCCGGAGGCGGCCAGGGCGCTGACACCCAGGGTCACCTTCTTGCCGGACGTCATCTTCCTGCGGGCGTACTGGGACATGAGGCGGCTCCGTTATCGACTGTCGACAGGCGGATGCGGGTCGCGGACGACCGGACCCCGCATCGCGCACGGCCACTGCGGCCGCACATCTCAGATCGGCGGGGCGGTGAAAGAGTTGTACGCGCGCGGCAGTTGAGGCCTGTGAGGTGCGTCACCCGGCGGTGTCCCGTCGTCCGGGAGCAGGTCCTCAGGTCGCGCGTCGCACCGCGCGCAGCACCACGTCGTCGACGTGGTGGGTGCTGGCCGCACCCGGGGGGCGGCGGCGGGTCTCGTGGGTCTCGACGTGCCAGGCGCCGGGGTCCGCGGCGAGCGCGGCGGCGATCTCGTCGACGCCGACGAACGCTTCCGGGTCGTACATCCGGGTCTGGGCCGTCACGTCCACCGGGTCGCGCAGGGGCCTGAGGTCGTGGTGCACGACCAGGAGCGTGCCGCCGGGCGCGACGGCGGCGAGCAGGTTGCGCAGGCCCCGCCGGTCGGGGGTGCGCTTGAACGAGCCGTACTGCAGGGAGACGAGGTCGAAGGTCTCGGTGCCGAGGGGCGCGGGATCGTTGACGTCGCCGCGGACGAGGGTGACGGCGAGCCCGCGGTGTCCGGCCTCGGCGCGGATCCGGGCCAGCGCGTTGCCGGAGATGTCGGTGGCCGTCACCTTCCAGCCGTGCTCGGCCAGCCAGAGGGCGTCGGCGCCCTCGCCGGCGCCGACGTCGAGCGCGCTGCCCGGGGCCAGGGGGGCGACCTCGTGGACGAGAGTGCCGTTGGGATTCCCGCTCCACGCCCGGTCGGGACCTCCGTAGCGGTGGTCCCAGTCGGCCTCCTCGCCCGAGTGCCGGACGGCGGCGCGCAGATCCTCGTCGGCGAGGCTGAACGCGATCATGGCGCCGACCTGGCTGCCCTGGGCGGCCGACGGCAGCACCTGCAGGCTCGGGTCGGTGACGTTGCCGGCCGCGTAGATCCCCGGTACGGCGGTCTCGCCGCGCGCGTCGACGGCGAGGACGTCGCCGGCGCCGGTGGGGTGCGGGGTGGTGGTGAGCCCGCATCCGGCGAGCACGTCGGCGCGTGCCCGGAAGCGCGCGCCGACCACGACGGCGTCGGCCTCCAGGACGCGGCCGTCGCCGAGCTCGACCCCGGACACCTCGCCGTCCGGCCCGGTGAGGACCCGGCTCACCTCGCTGCGCTCGACGGTGACGCCGGAGGCGGCGAGGGCTTCGACGGCGGCCTCGTCGAGCCCGGCCGGGTGGTGCAGCACGACGGTCAGCCGGTCGGTCAGGTGCCGGAAGAGCGGGGTCGGGTGGAGGCCCAGGGGGTGCGTGACGATCTGCACCAGGCGCTGGTCGCGCACCTCGAAGCCGTGGCAGAACGGGCAGTGGATCACGCCGCGTCCCCACCCTTCGGCGATGCCGTCGATCGCCGGGAGTTCGTCGGTCAGGCCGGTCGCGGCGAGGACGCGACGGGCCACCAGGGTGTGTCCGCCGGTGAGGTCGACCCGGAAGCGGCCGTCGTCGCGACGGTGCACCCCCACGACACGGCCGGTGAGCACCTCCCCGCCGTGGGCGCGCACCTCCGCGCGCCCGATCCCCATCAGCTCGCCGGGCGCGGCGCCCTCGTGCCCCAGGTAGCCGTGCATGTGTGCGGCGGGGGCGTTGCGCGGGGTGCCGTCGTCGACCACGACGACGCCGCGCCGCTGGCGGGAGAGTTGCAGGGCGGCGGCGAGACCGGCGGCCGAGCCGCCGATCACGGCGACGTCGCAGTGCCGCTCGACGGTGGGGGGCTGGGGGTGGGTGTGGGTGTGGGTGTGGCCGACCTGTCCGCTGGGCGCGGACGGGGCCTGGCCCTGGCCGTGGGTGGAGTGCTCGCTCATGCGATCGACGGTACTGCTCCCGGCGTTTCCCGCAAACAGACTTGCACAATCCGCAAGATGCGCCACGATGAGCACATGAACGGAGTCACCGACATCGAAGTGCTGGCCCGGTCGCGCCTGCGGAGCATGCGCACCACCCTGGGCTACTCGCTGGACGAGCTGGCCGAGCGCACGAATCTCAGCCCGTCGACCATCAGCCGCGTCGAGACGGGCAAGCGCACGCTGAGTCTCGACGTGCTGGTGCCGCTGGCCAACGCCCTGCAGATGAGTCTGGACGTGCTCTTCGAGGCGCCCACGGACGAGGACGTCGTCATCCGTCCGGTCGCGCACAGCAGCGGCACGCGGACGACATGGGCGCTGAGCCGGCCGGACGGGCGCACGGTCGCGATGAAGATGCGCCTCGAGCCGTCCGACACCCCGCCGTCCCAGAGGGTGCACCCGGGCCACGACTGGTTGCTCGTGCTGGAGGGACGCGTGCGTCTGTGGCTGGGCGAGCGGCAGATCGACGTCGGCACGGGCGAGGCGGCGGAGTTCGCGACGATGGTCCCGCACGCGTTCACCGCCCTGGACGGTCCCGCCGAGCTGCTCATGGTCTTCGACCGGGACGGACAGCGCGCGCACGTGCACCAGTGAGCTCGCCCAGGCTCCGAGAACGCCTCACGGGTGGACGTCGCGGCGCCCCTGCCGGCGCGCCTCAGGCGAGGGCCTTCAGGTGACGCGGAGGGCCGTCGAGCAGCTGGGTCACGGCCCTCGCCGTGGCCTCGTCCGCCGGGAGGTGGACGGTGAGCTGCTGGGCGTCGTCGGACAGTTCCAGCGTCTCGCGGGTGAGGCTGAGCAGCGGGCCCGAGGGGTGGGCGATCCGCAGTGCGGCGCGGTCGGGCACCAGGTGGCGGTTCAGGCGGCGGGTGAACTCCGGTCCGGCGGCTGCCGCGAGGTCCGAGGTGAACCAGGCGGCGGTCTCGACGGACGGGCCGAGCCACAGGTCGAAGGCCTGCTCGTCGGCGACGTGACCCCAGTCGGGGAAGAACTCCCGGGCCCGGGGGTCGGTGAAGACGTAGCGGGTGAGGTTCGGTTCCTCGGCGTCCAGCAGGCCGCCCGCGCCGAGTACGGCCGCGTACCCGGGGGTGTGGGCGAGGACGTCGCCGAGACGGTTGGTGACGGCGGCGACGGCGGGTTCGAGGAGGCGGAGCGTCTCCAGGACGGCCGGGCGGACGCTGCGGCTCACGGGCGCGGGCCTGGCGTGGGCCGTGCACTCGCCGCCGGTGATCTTCGTCAGGTACCGCAGGTGGTTGCGTTCCGCCGGGTCGAGGCTGAGGGCGTCGGCCAGCGCGTTCACCACCGCGGGCGAGGGGTGGCGGTCGCGGCCCTGCTCGATGCGGGTGAGGTACTCGACGCTGATGCCGGCCCGCACGGCGACGTCGGCGCGGCGCAGGCCGGGCGACCGGCGGCGGCCGTGGTCGGGCAGCCCGAGCGACGCGGGCTGGATGCTGTCGCGCCTGGCGCGCAGGAAGTCTCCTAACGGTGTCCCCATGGAAGGGAGCTTAGGGGCGGCGCCCGGTGCCCGGGGAGGGCTCAGGGTGGCCCTGCGGGGGCCAGCCTCGGCACGGTCTGGCTGCGCCCGGGCGGCCCGACGATCGTGAAGGGCATGGAGACCACCGAGAACACGCAGAACACGCAGAACACGCCAAGCACGCAGAGCACGCAGACCACTCGGAGCCCGGGGGACACGGGGAAGCACCGGCTGGTCGTCGTCGTGGGGAGCGTCCGGGAGGGGCGGTTCGGTCCGGTCGTCGCCTCGTGGGTGGCCGAACAGGCCCGGGAGCACGCCGGGTTCGAGGTGGAGGTGGTCGATCTGGCCGATGTCGAGCTGCCGGTGGAACTGCCCGCCGTCTCGCCGAAGTTCGCCGGCGACTCCTACCCCCGCCCGGCCGGGATGGCGGCCCTGACCGACGCCCTGGAGAGCGCGGACGCCTTCGTCCTCGTCACCCCCGAGTACAACCACAGCTATCCCGCCTCCCTGAAGGCCGCGATCGACTGGCACTTCACCCAGTGGACGGCCAAGCCGGTGGCCTTCGTGAGCTACGGAGGCGCCTCGGGCGGGCGGCACGCGGTGCTGCACCTGGAGAACGTGCTGACCGAACTGCACGCGCTGTCCGTCCGGGACCGGCTGGCCTTCCCCGACTACTGGGCGAAGTGGCAGGACGGCCGGCCGCTCGACCCCGGGACCGCCGGCTACGCGAAGACCATGCTCGACCAGCTGCACTGGTGGTCGGGCGCGCTGCGGTCGGCGCGCGAGGCGGTGCCGTTCCCGGCGTGAGTCCCGAGGGGGCGGATGATCGCATCGGACCGCGACGATCGGGTGCGGGGAGACCGGCCCCTGCGAGGGTCGTGACAGAAGGAGGCCTCATGATCGCGGCGCTCAACACGCTGGTCGACCTGGTCGAGGAGCACCTCGCGGAGGAGCTCGACGTCCAGCTCGACGTCCGCGAGCTGGCCCGGCGGTCCGGCACCACGGAGTACCACCTGCGGCGGATGTTCTCGTCGCTGGCCGGCATGCCGCTCTCGGAGTACGTGCGACGGCGGCGCATGACGGTCGCCGCGGCGGACGTCGTCCGGGGCGGCGAGGACCTGCTGGGCATCGCGGTGCGGCACGGGTACGGGTCGGCCGAGGCGTTCGGCCGGGCGTTCCGTGCCGTGCACGGCGCGGCGCCCGGTGAGGTGCGCCGCGACGGAGGCCCCCTTCGGACACAACCGCAGCTCAGGTTCCGCCTGAGCGTCGAAGGGAGCACCCCCATGGACACCCGCATCACCGACCGCCCCGCGTTCCGGCTCATCGGTCACGCCGCCCGCGTGCCGTTGATCCACGAGGGCGTCAACCCGCACATCCAGCGGCACATCGGCTCGCTGCCGATGGAGGAGCACGGGCGCCTCAAGGCGCTGAGCGCCACGGAGCCGCGGGGCCTGCTCCAGGTCACCGACGACGTGGCCCAGGACGCGGCGGAGGGCAGTGAGCTGACGTACCTGCACGGGGTGGCCGTGCCCGCGGACTCGCCGGTGCCCGAGGACCTCGACGTCGTCGAGGCGCCGGCCGGCACGTGGGCGGTGTTCCGCAGCGCGGGTCCGCACCCGCAGGCACTGCAGAACACCTGGGCGGCGACGGCGACCGAGTGGTTCCCGTCCAACCCGTGGCGGCTGCGGCCTGGGCCGTCGGTCGTCGCCGTCCTGGAGCGGGCGGACGACTTCTCCACCGCCACCTGCGAGCTCTGGCTGCCGGTCGAGCCCGCGTGACGACCGCCGGTCCGGGCGCGACGCGGGGAGAAGGCGGCGGGCGGTGAGGGTGCGGCGTACAACCATCGGGGCGGGACGTGGGTCATAAGGGGCGGTAAGGCACCACCCTTTCTCGCTCAGACACTGGAGCCCCGTTGCGTCCCACTCGCACCGCCGCAGCCGCGGCGGTCCTCGCCGCGGCCCTCACCGGGCCGCTGCTCGCCGCCGTCCCCGCCTCGGCGGCGCCCGCCAAGCTCGCCGACGACTTCAACGGGGACGGCTACCGCGATCTCGTCCTGGCCGGCGGCACCTACGGCCAGGACGGCCGGGTCACGGTCGTCTACGGCACCTCTACCGGGCCGGGCACCCGGGTGCAGACGATCCACCAGAACTCGGCCGGCATACCCGGCACCGTGGAGGCGGGTGACGGCTGGGGCACCAGCACCACCACCGCGGACCTCGACCGGGACGGGTACGCGGACCTGGTCGTCTCCTCGCCGGGCGAGAAGGTCGGCGACGAGGAGATGTCCGGTGGCCTCACCGTCGTCTGGGGCGGCTCCGGCGGCCTGGGCTCCGGCACCGTGTTCCACTCCCCGGTCCCGCAGGAGTACCCCAACTCCGGTGACTCCTTCGGCGAGCAGGTCGTGACCGGTGACTTCGACGGCGACGGAGACGCCGACCTGGCGGCGTACAGCAACAGCCAGGCGGGTGTGGTGCTGCTGAAGGGCCCGTTCACCCGGGCGGGCCAGCACGGCGGCCACCAGTCGCTGGGCGGCAGCTACGGCTACCTGAACTCCTGGGCCCTCGCGGCGGGCAAGGTGGACGCCGGCAGCGCGACGGACCTGTACATCCTGGGTCTGGACCTCACCGCGTCCGACGTCAACCTGCGGGCGTTCTACCACCGCGGCGGCAGCGGCTTCGCCACCCGGGCGGCGTCCGTCGTGGTCCCCGACGCCACCCCCGACAACGGTCCCGGCCCTCTCACCGCGGCGATCGGCGATTTCGACAAGGACGGGTACGGCGACCTGGCCGTCGGCCGCGGCGGGGAGAACCCGGACCGCAACCGCGGTTACGTGGCCGTGCAGTACGGCGGGACGAACGGGCCGAACACCGCGCGCAAGCCGGTGAAGTTCACCCAGGACACCGCCGGGGTGCCCGGCGCCGTGGAGGACGACGACCTGTTCGGCTACGCGGTGGCGGCCGGCGACGTCAACGGCGACGGGTACGCGGACCTCGCGGTCGGCAGCCCTGGTGAGGACCTGGCGGGCAAGCGCGACGGCGGCGCGGTCACCGTCCTGCTCGGCCGGGCGGGCGGTCTGTCCGGCACCGGGGCGAAGGCCTACGACCAGGGCACCTCGGGAGTCGCGGGCTCGATCGAGGCCGACGACAACTTCGGCAACACGCTCAAGCTCACCGACTACACCCGTGACGGCCGCGCCGACCTGATGGTGGGCACGGACGACTGGGTGGGCGAGACGGTCGGCATGGCGCACCTGCTGAAGGGTTCCTCCACCGGTATCACCGGCACCGGCGCGAAGTCGTTCACCGTGGCTTCCCTGGGCCTCTCCTACGGCGACCTCGGCACCTGGTTCTCCGGCTGACCCGCACCGACCACCGCTTCATCCCGTGACCGGCGCCGGCCGCCGGTCACGGGTGAGCCGGAGCCCGGACGCCCCGGCGACCAGCAGCCCGAGCAGCATCGCGACCAGCGCGAGGGCGGGGCCGGAGGACCAGCGCACCGCTTCGGCCCGGGCGGCCAGCACGACGGCGGCGACCAGCGCGACGCCGGGCACCGAGAGGATCGCGGCGCGGCTGCGCCGCAGGTCGTCCTCGGCCAGCGTGCCCAGCACGCCGACGCCGAGCGCGAGCGCCCAGACCCCGAGGGCCTGGGCGTCGGCCCGGTTCACCTGCCAGGGCACGAAGCCGCCCCAGTAGCCGGGCAGGAACAGCAGCCCCGTGCCGATGCCGAACCAGGAGGAGCCGAGCACGGCGAGGGCCGGCTTGGACCAGGCCGGCAGCGGCAGGCGGGCGACGTCCGGGAGGACGCGCGGGCGGCGGGGGTGCGGCAGGGCGGCGGCGAGCGCCCACAGGGCCAGCCCGGTGACCACCGCGACCCACCCCGGGGAGTAGAGGAAGCTGACGATCCCGCCGCCGCGGACCATCACCAGGGCGTCCCGGTTGAGGAACGTCACCGCGCTCAGCCCGGTCAGCGCGACCACCGTCGGCCACATCATGGTGCGGGCCTCCTCCCACCGGTGGCAGCGGGCTAGGGCGAACAGGCCCGGCGTGGTGCCGAGCATCGCCGCGCCGACCATGGCCTGCCCCAGCGGCTCGGGGGAGTCCCACGCCCCGAAGAGCGTGCCGGTGGCGTTCACGGCGACCAGCAGCAGCCCGTTGAGCAGGCTCACCACCCCCACCGTCTGTGCCAGCAGCGCGGCGCCGGCGCCCAGGGCCCGGGTCGTGGGCGGCTCGACGGATACCGGTTCGGCCGGTGCCGTGCTCATGCGGGCTCCTTCTCGACGGCGTTGTCGGTTCCGTGCCCGGCCGCGTGGTCGGTCCCGTTCTCGGCCGCGTGGTCGGTTCCGTTCTCGGTCATGGGCTCGGCCGTGGGCTCGGTGCCGTCGTCGGTCACGTGCTCGCCCGCATCGGGCGTCCCGGAGACGGCGGTGCCACTCGGGTGGACGGCGCCGCTCCGGCGGACGGTCTCGCGGGCGTGCATCACCCGCAGGCTCACCGTCAGCACCGCGAGGAACGCGGTGATCCCGCCGCCCACCGCCAGTGCGGCGGCGAGCGCACCCGGCCGGTCCAGGTGCAGCGCCCGGGCGAACGGCGCCGACAGGCCCAGCGACAGCGCGGGCGACAGGCACAGGGCGGTCAGGTGGATCCGCCACTCCTCCCGCGGCCAGCCCTCGGCGGTCAGCGCACGCCACAGGAGCACGGCGTACATGACGGCGAGGGGCGCCAGGTAGCCCGCGAGCAGGGGGCCCGTCTCCCCGCCCCACCCCGGGCCGGAGAGGATCCGCAGCAGCGCGAGGCCGCCCGCCAGGTGGGCCGCCGCGAGCACCGGCCAGGGGGCCCAGCTCCCGTCCAGGCCCGGCACCCGCCGACGGCGGTCCAGGGCGCGGGAGGCGAGCAGCGCGCCGAAGGCGACCAGGGTGCCGAGCTGCATGACGGCGACCCGGTTGACCTCGGCCATCGACGCGCCGGGCATCAGCAGCGGCAGCGCGCTCCACTCCAGCCGCAGCAGCGGGGCGGTCATCAGGAAGCCGTAGCTCAGCAGCAGCCAGCGCTGATGCAGGTCCGGGAAGCCGCCGAGCACGGCCCCCACGCCGAAGGTCACGGCCAGCACCGTGCCCACCAGGATGGTGGCCAGCACCACCCAGAACGCCGCCCCGCTGAACGCGTCGGCGGGCGCGGTGCGGGCCAGGTACACGCCGGCGCCCGCCATCGACCCGTACACGGTGAGGGCGTAGAGGACGCCGAGCGCCCGGTGCAGCCGGAGCCGGCGGCGCACCGCGGTCAGCAGCTGCGCGGGGCCGAGCAGCATCAGCAGGCCGCCCAGGACCGAGTGCACCACGAGCGGGATCAGGCTGCGGCCGTACGGGCCGATCCGGGTGGCCAGCGCGTCCGCCACGTAGGACGGGGAGACCATCGCGGCGAGCAGCGTCTCGCCGATCGCCGGGGCGTTCTCGTCGGCGTAGGGCCACAGCTCGGTCATGGCGATCGGGGCGTAGGCGACGGACACCGTCACCACCGCGATCAGGGCCGCTCGCCGGCCTGCGGGGACTCGCTCGCGTGGCATACGCCCTCCAGAGGCCGAGGTCCGCTATGACCGGTTCCTACTGACCGGTCAGTACCGACCAGGGAGAACGTAGGGGGCTGTTCGGGGCACGTCAACGGCCCGGACACGCGCCCTCGCACCGCGGCCTCGCGCCGCACCCTCGCCCCGCGCGTCCGACGGACGGTGACGGAAGCCACCACCGCCCGTCTCCGGGCTTTCCCGCCGGGTCGCCTACTGTGGCGGAGCGGGCTTTACCTGCGCATTACACATACCGCCCGGTACGAACCAGGGCGAATCACAGCGAAAGGGACTGCGGTGGGAATTCCACGGCTCAGCAGCACGCCCCTGCCGGGGATCGGCGTGCGGTACGACATGACGACGCGCGAACGCCGATGCCTCTCGGTGGTGGCCCAGCGCGACGGCAGCCGCACGATCACCGCCTACTGCCAGGACGACCCCGACGCCGCCGAGCTGTCGGTGCACCTCACCCCTGGCGAGTCGCAGGCCCTGATCGACGCGCTGGCCCCCGACCACCACAGCCCCAGCCTGCTGTCCGCCGGCGACCTGGGCCTGGTCGCCGAGCGCATCGAGCTCTCCGCCACCGCCCGCTGGAACGGCCGGCTGCTCGGCGACACGCAGATCCGGACGCACACCGGCGCGTCCATCGTGGCGGTGATGCGCCGCGCCGAGGCGATCCCCTCGCCGACGCCGGCCTTCCGCCTCGCGGGCGGCGACATCCTGATCGTGATCGGCACCCGCGAGGGCGTGCAAGCCGCCGCGGCGATACTCGAGCAGGACTGATCGGGTGCATTCGACCGCGACGTTCCTCATCGAATTCGGCGCCATCATCCTCGGCCTCGGCCTTCTCGGCCGTTTCGCCGGGCGCTTCCAGTTCTCCCCGATCCCCCTCTACCTCCTGGCCGGGCTCGCCTTCGGCGAGGGCGGGCTGCTGCCGCTGGGCGCCAGCGAGGAGTTCGTGGCGATCGGGGCGGAGATCGGCGTCATCCTGCTCCTGCTGATGCTGGGGCTCGAGTACACCGCCTCCGACCTGGTCTCCAACCTGAAGACGCAGTACCCGGCCGGCCTGGTCGACATGGCGCTCAACGCGCTTCCGGGCGCCGCGATGGCGCTGCTGCTGGGCTGGGGCCCGGTGGCCGCCGTCGTCCTGGCGGGCGTCACCTGGATCTCGTCCTCCGGCGTCATCGCCAAGGTGCTGAACGACCTCGGACGGGTCGGCAACCGGGAGACCCCGGTGATCCTCAGCATCCTGGTCCTCGAGGACCTCTCGATGGCCGTCTACCTGCCGATCATCACCGCCCTGCTGGCCGGCACCGGCCTCGCCGCCGGCAGCGTGACGCTGGCGATCGCGCTGGGCGTCGCCGGGCTGGTGCTCTTCCTCGCGGTCCGGTTCGGACGGCACATCTCCCGGTTCGTCTCGCACCAGGATCCGGAGAAGCTGCTGCTGGTGGTCCTGGGGCTGACCCTGCTGGTCGCGGGCATCGCCCAGCAGCTCCAGGTGTCGGCGGCGGTCGGCGCGTTCCTGGTGGGCATCGCCCTGTCCGGCGAGGTCGCGGAGGGCGCGCACCACCTGCTGTCGCCGCTGCGGGACCTGTTCGCCGCCGTGTTCTTCGTCTTCTTCGGCCTGCACACCGACCCGGCCGCGATTCCGCCGGTGCTGCTGCCGGCGCTGGCGCTGGCCGTGGTCACCGCGCTCAGCAAGATCGCCACCGGTTACTGGGCGGCCCGGCGCGCGGGCATCTCGGTCAACGGGCGCTGGCGGGCCGGCGGCACGCTGGTGGCGCGCGGCGAGTTCTCCATCGTGATCGCGGGGCTGGCGGTCACCTCGGGCATCGAGCCGCGGCTGGGGCCGCTGGCCACGGCGTACGTGCTGATCCTGGTGATCGTGGGACCGCTCACCGCGCGGTACACCCAGCCGGTGGCGCTCGCCCTCACCCGGGCGACGGCCCGGCGCCGCGCCGCCTCCGCGGGGACGGCCGTCCCGCCCGCCGCGGACGCGTCCGCCGTGGACGCGCGGGAGACGGAGCCGGCCGAGAGGTCCTGACGCGGGTGACGGGGCCCGGGGCCGGGCGGGTGCCCGGCCCCGACCGCACCGAGGTTTCCCGCCCCGCGCCCGAGGCCCGGGGCCTTACCTCCCGCCCGGGGCCCGGGCGGGAGGTAAGCGGAAGACGCTTCTGCGGCCCCGCCTCCAGGTGGGGCCGCATGGGCGGGGAGGAGCGGAAGGCGGCGAGGTGACGGGGCCGGGGAGCGGGACGGCGAGGGGCGCGGGATCATCGGGGGCATGGACGTCACCCTCCACCTCGCCCAGGACCCCCCGGCCGACGAGCTGCTCGGCCGCAGCCCCCTCGCCGCGCTGGTCGGCATGCTGCTGGACCAGCAGGTGCCGATGGAGTGGGCGTTCAAGGGACCCCGCACCATCGCCGACCGAATGGGCGCGCAGGACCTGGACGCCCACGAGATCGCGGCGCACGACCCCGAGGCCTTCGCCGCGCTGCTCTCCGAGAAGCCGGCCGTGCACCGCTATCCCGGTTCGATGGCCGGGCGCATCCAGCAGCTCTGCCAGTACTTGGTGGAGCAGTACGACGGGGACGCCGAGGCGGTCTGGCGGGACGTGACGGACGGCAAGGAGCTGCTGAAGCGGCTCAAGGAGCTGCCGGGCTTCGGCGCGCAGAAGGCGCAGATCTTCCTGGCCCTGCTGGGCAAGCAGCTGGGGGTTCGCCCGCAGGGGTGGCGCGAGGCGGCGGGCTCCTACGGGGACGAGGGCTCCTTCCGCTCGGTGGCCGACATCACCGGACCCGACTCCCTGGTGAAGGTCCGCGCCCACAAGCAGGAGATGAAGGCGGCGGCGAAGGCGGCGAAGGCGGCCAGGGCGAAGTAGTCCGCCCTGGCCCGGCCCGGCGGCGCCTGCGTTCACCGGGCCGGGCCCGGGCCAGCGGCGCCCTGCGTTCACCGGCTGCCGGTTTCACCGCGCGACGGCACCGGTCGGCGGCGCGGTCGTTCCGACAGGCAGCGCCGCGCGGAGCCGAGGGCGCCCACCGCGCCGGAGACGCCGCGGGCGCGGTGACCGTCCGGGTGACGTCGAGGCGTCGCGGGGTGTGCACGGGGTGGCCGGTTCGAGTTACGTGGCTGCGCCGAGCGCACCATCCCCGGTAGGCTTTCCGTGTGATCTTCAAGCGCATCGGAAACGGCCGGCCGTACCCCGATCACGGCCGGGAAAGCACCCGGCAGTGGGCGGACGTCGCGCCGCGCCCGGTCCGCCTCGATCAGCTCGTGACGACCAAGGGCCAGCTGGACCTCGAGACCCTGCTCGCCGAGGACTCCACCTTCTACGGCGACCTCTTCGCGCACGTCGTGAAGTGGCGGGGCGACCTCTACCTGGAGGACGGCCTGCACCGCGCGGTCCGCGCCGCGCTCCAGCAGCGTCAGATCCTGCATGCCCGCGTGCTCGAAATGGACTGACCGGCGCAGCCTGTTGACCCTTTCGGGTTGTCTCCCGCCAGGATGATGATCGTCTTGTAGGCATCCTCGGCCGGGCGCACTACGCTGCGCTCATGAGCATGCTGACCCCACCCGGCATGGGCGGCCGGTACCGCGTGACGGGGAAGACCTACCCCCGCATGCGCCGGCCGAAGAAGCGCCGCAGAATCGTCGCGCTGACCGCGCTCCCCGTGGCCCTGCTGGGGCTCCTCGGCTGGGGCACGCTGCAGCTCATCGACGTCTTCACCGGCGGTGACCAGGCCTCCGCGGCCGGCGCGAGCGCGCGCTGCGCCACCCGCCCGTCCGCTTCGCCGACCCCCGCGAAGGTCTACCCGCGGCCCGACGGCATCACCGTCAACGTCCTCAACGCGACCACCCGCGAGGGTCTGGCCAAGAAGACCGCCGACGAGCTGAAGAAGCGCGGCTTCAAGATCGGCGAGGTGGGCAACGCGCCGAAGGAGTACGACAAGAAGGTCAAGGCCGCCGGGCTGCTGATGGGCGGCCCGGAGACGGCCGACACCGTGCTGCCGGTGCTGGGCACCCAGCTGGCCGGGGCCGAGGTCAGGCCGGACCCGGCGCGCAGGACGGACCCGAAGGCGAAGACGCCGGTGGTCGACCTGATCATCGGCGACGCCTTCAAGGACCTGTCCGCGCCGGGCGACGCCGACAAGGCGCTCACCACGCTCACCGCCCCCGCACCGGCCCCCGAGGCCACCCGCAAGGGCTGCTGAGCCCCCGCACCCGCTCCGCCGACCCGCGCCGACCTCCCCCTGCGCCGACCTCCAGCCGCGCCGACCTCCACCCGCGCCTCCGCAACGTGAAAGACCTCGCCCCGAGGGGCGAGGTCTTCCGTCACGTGCGGGAGGCGTTACTCCGCGGCGCCGTACATGCGGTCGCCCGCGTCGCCGAGGCCCGGCACGATGTAGCCGTTCTCGTTGAGACGCTCGTCGATGGAGGCGGTGACCACGGTGACCGGCACGTCGGCCAGGTCGCGCTCCATGATCGCCACGCCCTCCGGCGCGGCCAGCAGCACCACGGCCGTCACGTCGTCGGCGCCGCGCTCGATCAGCTCGCGGATGGCGGCGACCAGCGTGCCGCCGGTGGCCAGCATCGGGTCCAGCACGTACACCTGGCGGCCGGAGAGGTCCTCCGGCATCCGCGTGGCGTAGGTGGAGGCGGTCAGCGTCTCCTCGTTGCGCACCATGCCGAGGAAGCCCACCTCGGCGGTCGGCAGCAGCCGGACCATGCCGTCGAGCATGCCGAGGCCGGCCCGGAGGATCGGCACCACCAAGGGGCGCGGGTGGGACAGCCGGGTACCGGTGGTGGTGGCCACCGGGGTCTCGATCTCGACCTGCTCGGTGCGCACGTCACGGGTGGCCTCGTAGGCCAGCAGGGTGACGAGCTCGTCGGCGAGCCGACGGAAGGTCGCGGAATCGGTGCGCCGGTCGCGCAGGGTCGAGAGCTTGTGGGCGACCAGCGGGTGGTCGACGACGTGGAGACGCATTGCTCCACAGTAACCGGGCGCGTGGACCCCACCCACCAGGCCGTCCGGTCCCCGGCGGGGGGCGCGTCCGCCGCGTCCGGGCGGCATCGAATCCGCCGACCGAGGGAAGGTGGAAGGAACACGGACAGACCGGACCGGGGTGGTGACGCTGTGCCCGACCGCAGTCCCCGACAGCAGGCGCCCCGACGGCAGCCGCCGCGGGACAAGGCGAAGAGGTCCCGGGCCGGCGAGCCCGGCTCCGACGCCGGCTCCCCCGCCGAGCGCGGCCCCGCCGAGCCGCGCACCGCCGAGCCGCGCACCGAGCGTGGGGCCGGCACCCGTCCCGCCTCCCGCGCCAAGGCCGGTTCCGGGACCCGCGCCACCAAGGCCGACACCGGGTCGAGCCTCGCCGAGACAGGCCCCGGGTCCCGTGCGAGGCCCGCCGCCGAGCCCCGCCCCACCTCCCGCGCGAAGGCTGGAACCCGGCCCCCCGCCGCCGCGAAGGCGGGCACCGGGTCCCGTTCTGCCGAGGCGGGCACCGGGCCCCGTGCCGACGCCGGGGCCGGGCCGGGCGCCGCCGGGCGGCCCTCCGGTACCGGTGCCCGGAGGGCCTCCCGCGCCAAGGCCGCCACCGACGCCCGCGCCAAGCCCGCCACCGACGCCCGCGCCGGCCGCGTCGCCGCCTCCCGCGCCGGTGGAGGGACCGGGACCGGACCGGCGCCCGCCACCCCCGCCGACGAGACCCGCACCGAGCGCCGGGCCGTGGCCCGGACCGTGCTCGGGACCGGGCCGGGTCCCGCCGCCGGGTTCATCCCCCCGTCCGGCGCCCCGCGCCGCAGCAGCTCCGAGCCGCCGCCCCCGCCCCGTCCGGTGAGGCCCCCGGAGACGGACGAGGAACGGCGCCGCCGACGGGCCCAGTTCCTGCGCGACCTGGCCGAGGCGCGCGAGCTGCGCGCCCGCGTGCAGCCCCGCCGCGCCAAGGCGGCACGCCTGCGCCACGCCATGCGCATGCGCACCTTCCGCTGGTAGGCGCACCACGACGCGCCGGGCGCGCGAAGGGCTTCGAGGCAGATCCCGGGCAAAAGAGCCAGACACAGGCGGTCGAAGACATCCCCTGGGCGCGAGGTTTCTGCCACGATTCCGAGTGGGCGGAACCTCGGTTCCCGCCCGCGACCCCGCCGGGGGGACCCCCAACCGGCACACCTATGACCAGTGGGAGAGTCACGGTGTACTTCGCCGCACTGCTCGCGCGCACCGAAGACGGGTGGGAAGCGAGCGACACGGAGCTCGACGATGTGGAGACCCTGGCGGACCTGGCCGACCTGGCCCGCGAAGCCTCGCCCGACGACGACACGGTGCTGGTGCTGATCGAACAGGAGGACGCCTGGTTCGGCGTGGTGCGCGTGGACGGCGAGGACGACCCTCGCATCTACGTGTCCAACGCCGCGGCCGCCCGCCGCAGCTCCTACGGGGAGATCCTGCTCACCGACGACGTGCTCGGCCGCGATCCGGAGGAGGACGACACCACCGACCTGGACACACTGGACCTGGACGGCACCGAGGACGGTGAGCCGCTCATGACGGCCGGCGCGTCCGACGACAACGATGAGAACGACGACGGCACGACCGGCCCCGGCGGCTTCGTGCCGCACGGACCGGTCGGCGACGCCGCCGTCCTGGACGACCTCGGCGTGAGCGAGAAGGAACTCCGTCTCCTGGTGGCGGACGGCGCGCTCAACACCATCGCCGAGACCCTCGGCGCCTCCGAGGTCCTGGAGACGGTCCGCTAACGTCCCCGTGTGACCAACGACCCGACCGCCCCGCGCCCCCTTCCGGGCGCGGGGCGGAGCCGTGCCTCCGGCCCCGGCCCGGATCCCGTGCGCGACCCCTGGCGGTCCGTCATGCGCCTCGCCCTGGACCAGGCGCGGGCCGCGCTGCCCGGGGGCGACGTCCCGGTGGGCGCCCTCGTGCTCGCTCCCGACGGCGTCACGGTGCTCTCCGCCGCCCACAACGAACGCGAGGCCACCGGCGACCCGACCGCCCACGCGGAGGTCCTGGCGCTGCGCCGCGCCGCGGCCGCGCGGGGCGAGTGGCGACTGCCCGGCTGCACGCTGGTGGTGACCCTGGAGCCGTGCGTGATGTGCGCGGGGGCGCTGGTGCAGTCCCGGGTCGACCGGGTCGTCTACGGCGCCCGCGACGAGAAGGCCGGCGCCGCCGGCTCCCTGTGGGACCTGATCCGCGACCGCCGTCTCAACCACCGCCCCGAGGTGATCGAGGGCGTCCTCGCCGACGACTGCGCCCGTCTGCTCACGGACTTCTTCCGCGCCCGCTGAGCTCCCCCGACGCCCGCCGGGTTCCCGCCGCATTCCTCCACGGACCGGGCCGCGGAACCGATTTCTGCCAGCGGCCACCGTGATGTAAAGTCTCCCTCGGTAGCGTGTCCGAGCGGCCGAAGGAGCTCGCCTCGAAAGCGAGTGTGGCGCAAGTCACCGAGGGTTCAAATCCCTCCGCTACCGCTTCTGAAGGGCCCCGTCGCAAGACGGGGCCCTTCGTGCGTGTCCCCTGTGAGCCCGGGGAGGCACGGGTGCGCGTCCGGTGGGGGCACAGGAACTTGTGTGCGTCCGGGGCCGCACGGTTAGACTCCCCGCGGCAGCAGGCCGGATGGCTGACGGGGGAGGGACCGCGATGGCGGCGAACGCGAAGACGATAGGGCTGGGCATCGTCGTGGTGTTCGCGCTGTACGTGATCATCACCGACCCCCACACCGCTGCCGGCTATGTCGAGATGGGCTTCGAGGGCATCTCCGCGGCCGCCTCCGCCGTCGGCGATTTCATGACCTGGATCGCGCAGGGCGGCGGCAGCAGCTGACGGCGCGCCCGCCGAGGCCCCCGTGCACCCGGGAGTCCCCGTGATCCGCCACCTGGTCCTCTTCAAGCTCAACGACGGCGTCGTGCGGGACGAGCCGCGGGTCGTCGAAGGGGCGCGGATCTTCGCCTCCCTCGGGGAGAAGATCCCGGAGCTGCGCTTCTGGGAGTGCGGCTGGAACATCAGCGACCGTCCCATCGCCTACGACTTCGCCATCAACTCCGCGGTCGAGGACGCCGAGGCGCTGCGCGCCTACGTCGAGCACCCGGAGCACCAGGCCGGGGTCGCGCTGTGGCGCGAGTTCGCCACCTGGGTGATCGCCGACTACGAATTCTGACCGTTCCGGATCGCTTCCGGAGCCCTCCGCCGAGCTCGGCGGAGGGCTCCTTCGCGTTCGGGACACGGCCTCCCGGCCTCCTCGGCACCCTGCGCCGCCGTCAACACGGCAGGGGGCAGGTGCTTGCACCCCTTGTTCCGTCTTGTGATGCTATGACCGCTTTTGACGGATGAGTTGATCGATGACGAGGTGGAGTTGACCGTGCCGGCCAGTACTGCGCCTCCCGTGCCCTCCCAGGAACCCGCCCCACGCGCCGGGAGCACCGACCGCTCCGCCACCGTGGAGTGCCTGGAGCGCGCCGACCGCCCCACCGAGCACGTCACCGACCGCCCCGCCGACCGCGTCACCGAGCAGCCCGCCGAGCGCGTGGGCGAGCGCGCCGCAGAGCAGCCCGCGGACGCCCCCGCGCGTACCGAGCGCCCCCGCGGCACCCGGGGCGCGGACACCAGGGCGCTCACGCAGGTCCTCTTCGGGCAGCTCAAGCATCTCCAGCCGGGCACCCCCGAGCACGACCGGGTCCGCGGCGCCCTGATCGAGGCCAACCTCCCCCTGGTCCGCTACGCAGCCGCCCGCTTCCGCAGCCGCAACGAGCCGATGGAGGACGTCGTCCAGGTCGGCACCATCGGGCTGATCAACGCGATCGACCGGTTCGACCCGGACCGCGGCGTGCAGTTCCCCACCTTCGCGATGCCCACGGTGGTCGGCGAGATCAAGCGGTACTTCCGCGACAACGTCCGCACCGTGCACGTCCCGCGCCGTCTGCACGAGCTGTGGGTGCAGGTGAACGCCGCCACCGAGGACCTCACCACCGCCTTCGGCCGCTCCCCGACCACCTCCGAGATCGCCGAGCGGCTGCGGATCTCCGAGGAGGAGGTCCTCACCTGCATCGAGGCCGGCCGTTCCTACCACGCGACCTCGCTGGAGGCGGCCCAGGAGGGCGACGGCATGCCCGGCCTGCTGGACCGGCTCGGCTACGAGGACCCCGCGCTGGACGGCGTCGAGCACCGCGACCTGGTCCGCCACCTGCTGGTCCAGCTCCCCGAGCG
This sequence comes from Streptomyces sp. NPDC056600, assembly GCF_042792855.1. Lineage (NCBI taxonomy): Bacteria > Bacillati > Actinomycetota > Actinomycetes > Kitasatosporales > Streptomycetaceae > Streptomyces > Streptomyces sp. NPDC056600. Next base: position 1,345 of record NZ_JBHTVQ010000031.1, on the reverse strand, counting down.
GGAGCAGCGCATCCTGCTGCTGCGCTACTACAACAACCTCACGCAGTCGCAGATCAGCGCCGAACTGGGCGTCTCCCAGATGCACGTGTCACGGTTGCTGGCCCGATCCTTCCAACGGCTGAGGTCCGCAAACAGGATCGAGGCATAATCCCCAGGAGGGATTCGACGGTGCGCCCCCCTGTGCCCCGTTGAGCCGTGACGTGCCGTCATACGGCCTCTGTGCTGCGTCTCTTCACCAGGCACAAGTCGACAAGTCACTACAGCGCGTTGCCGACTTGTGACATTCTTCGGGAAGCGTGTTTGCCGGGACCCAGGCTCCGGTATTCAGGTGAGGGCTGCGCTCCCCGACGGAGCGCCGGCCGCGACCGTCCGCGACCCAAAAGGGGGTGGCATGTCCGCAGACCAGGGCAGCTCGAAGGTGCTCACGCTCACGAAGAGCGCGTCCGCGCCCGACGCGCTCGACAATGTCCCGGGCCTCGACGAAGCGCCGGTCCCGGCGCCCGCCGCCGCCCCGGCCGTCATCGACACCCGCACGCTGTCCCGCTCCCTCTTCCTGCGGCTCGCCTCGCTCGACGAGAACAGCCCGGAGCGCGCCTACGTCCGGGACACCCTGATCGAGCTCAACCTCCCCCTCGTGCGCTACGCCGCGGCCCGCTTCCGCAGCCGCAACGAGCCGATGGAGGACATCGTCCAGGTCGGCACCATCGGGCTGATCAAGGCGATCGACCGGTTCGACTGCGAGCGCGGCGTGGAGTTCCCGACCTTCGCGATGCCGACGGTCGTGGGCGAGATCAAGCGCTTCTTCCGTGACACCTCCTGGTCGGTGCGCGTCCCGCGCCGCCTGCAGGAACTGCGCCTGGCGCTCACCAAGGCCGGCGACGAGCTCTCCCAGAAGCTGGACCGCTCGCCCACCGTCTCCGAGCTCGCCGCGGTCCTCGGCGTCTCCGAGGAGGACGTGGTCGACGGCCTCGCGGTGGGCAACGCCTACACCGCCTCCTCGCTGGACTCCCCGGCCCCGGAGGACGACGGCGGCGAGGGCTCGCTGGCCGACCGCCTCGGCTACGAGGACACCGCGCTGGAGGGCGTCGAGTACCGGGAGTCGCTGAAGCCGCTGCTGGCCAAGCTGCCCCCGCGCGAGCGCCGGATCATCACGCTGCGCTTCTTCGCCAACATGACCCAGTCGCAGATCGGCGAGGAGGTCGGCATCTCCCAGATGCACGTCTCCCGGCTGCTGACCCGCACCCTGGCGCAGCTGCGCGAGGGCCTCATCGCGGACTGACCGGCCCACCCACGGGACGGCCGTGGAACGACGGACGCCGGGCCGCCGGAACCATCGGGTTCCGGC
>NZ_JBHTVQ010000030.1:46812-87196 GCF_042792855.1 Streptomyces sp. NPDC056600 | reverse complement strand
CGGGGAACCGGTGCGCCGGGACCCCCTCACAGGTCCCGTCAGCGCGCCGCCAGCAGCTCTCCCTGCCGCTGGAGCACGTATCCCGCCACGGACCTGCCGAGGGTGATCCCCGCCTCGTCCGCGGAGCGCGTGTGGATCCCCGACCAGACGCGGGCGTCCACGTTCTCCCGCGACAGCCGCCGCCAGTCGGTGTACGTCCGGGTGACGCCCGGCGCGGTGGGGCTGGTCAGCTCGAACGGCGCGGTGCGCGCCCCGCTCAGCGCGGTCAGCACCCCCTCCGCCGAACCGGCGTAGGTGCCGTGCCCGCTCGGGTAGTCGGGGTGGGCCGGCGTGGCGTGCAGCGGCGACCAGGCCGGGTCGGGGGCGATCGCCCCGGTGCGGATCGCGGTCACCGGACGCCAGCGGGTGTAGGCGTACTTGCTGTCCGAGGTGGCGATCTGGGTGTCCACCGACGCGACGTGGAACAGGGCCACCAGCCGCGCCTGGCCCGCCAGGCCCTGCGGGGAGCGGGCGAGCGCCACCCGCAGCGGCTCGGTGTACAGGGTGAACGAGGACCCGAACCAGAACTGCGCGGTCTCCGTCTGCGCGGCCGTGCGCACGGTGCTGTCGGCCGCCCCGTAGGCGCGTACCTCGGCCAGGTCCGCGGCGTAGCGCGCGGAGTCCAGGGCGGGCGGAGGCGGCAGCCGGAACTGGCTCTGCGAGCGCAGCGCGAACGGCCGGGCGACGCGGTTGCCGTACTGGGTGGCCGGGGCGTAGGCGGGCGGCGTCGGCTGCCAGACGCCCGGCGCGGCGGCCGGCTGCGCGAAGGGCGCGTTGACCGAGGCCGGGTCCAGACCGTCCGCCGCCCGCTCGGCGAGCAGCAGTGCCGCCTGCCGCTCGCCGGCCGCGACGCCGCGGTCCTCGGACCGGCCGTCGGGTATCGCGTCCAGTGTGGCGGCGTACGCCTCGTCGACCTCTGTGGCCTGGGCGGGCGCCAGCTCGGTCAGCGCCCGGTGCACGGCGGAGGCGAGGGCGGCCCGCTGGTACTCGGCGCGGTCCACGCCGGCCGGCACGGCCCGGGTGGCGCGGGCGGCGGCCAGCCAGCCGATCGCCCAGGTCCGGCTGTTGGTGACCTGGGCGGCGGGGGCGGCGGCCACCGCCCGCGCGGTGACGTCGAACCACTCGACGGCGGTGGTGTCCGCGGCGCGGTGCTCGGCCGCGGCCTGCGGGGCGGCGAGACCGCCGGTGAGGACGGCCGCGGCGAGGACGGCCAGGGCGGTGCGGGATCTGCGGGTGCTCATGAGGGGACGTGCTCCTTCTGCCGGGCGGGGACCTCGGCGGGGGTGGGGACGGGGGTGGTGGGGACGGGGGCGGGGGCTGCGGCGGCGGCTCCGCTCGTTCCGGCGGCGGCGGGGGCTCCGGCGGCTCCGGTGGGTCCGGCGGCTCCCGTGGCGTAGACGCTCTCCGGGCGCGTCAGCCCGTAGTGGTCGCGCAGGGTGGCGCCCCGGTAGGCCTCGCGGAACAGGCCGCGGCGCCGCAGCAGCGGCACGACCTCGTCGGCGAAGACGTCGAACCCGCCGGGCAGCCAGGGCGGCATCACGTTGAAGCCGTCCGCGGCGCCCTGCTCGAACCAGAGCTGGAGGGTGTCGGCGACCTGCTCCGGCGTGCCGGCGACGACCCGGTGGCCGCGCGCCCCGGCGAGGCGGTGCAGCAGCTGCCGGACGGTGGGCTGCTCCCGCTCGACGATGTCGAGGACCAGCCGGAAGCGGCTGCCGTTGCCGCGTTCCCCGCCGGTCTCGATCAGGTGGCGCGGCACCGGCCCGTCGAGCTCCTCCTCGCTCAGCTCCAGGCCCAGCAGCCTGCGCAGCAGGTCCAGCGAGTACCCGGGCTGGGTAAGCTCGTTGAACTCCTCCTGCAGGGCCCGCGCCTCGGCCTCGGTGGAGCCGATGAACGGGCTGATGCCGGGCAGCACCAGCAGCCGCCCCGGGTCCCGGCCGAGCGCGGCGGCCCGGGCCTTGACGTCGGCGTAGTACTCCTGGGCGCTCGCCAGGGTCTGGTGCGCGGTGAACACGGCCTCCGCGTACCGGGCGGCGAAGGCCCGGCCGTCCTCGGAGGAGCCGGCCTGCACGTACACCGGGCGTCCCTGCGGGGTGCGTGGGGTGTTCAGCGGCCCGCGCACCTTCAGATGGCGTCCCTCGTGGTCGACGCGGTGCACCCGGCCGGTGTCCGCGAAGACGCCGGTGGCCGGGTCGGCGACCAGCGCCTCGTCCTCCCAGCTGTCCCACAGCTTCCCGACGACGTCCACGAACTCCCGTGCGCGTGCGTAGCGTTCGGCGTGCACGGGGTGCGCGTCCAGGCCGAAGTTGGCGGCCGCGTCGGGCGCCCCGGTGGTGACGATGTTCCAGCCGGCCCGCCCGTGGCTGAGGTGGTCGAGGGAGGCGAACAGCCGGGCGAGGTTGTAGGGCTCGCTGTAGGTGGTGGAGGCGGTGGCGATCAGGCCGATCCGCTCGGTGGCCGCCGCGATCGCGGACAGCCAGGTGAACGGCTCCAGCCGGAAACGGCTGGCGTAGCGGACGTTGTCCGGCAGCGACGGGCCGTCGGCGAAGAACACCGCGTCGAAGGTGGCCGCCTCGGCCCGGCGGGCCAGGTCCTGGTAGAAGCCGATGTCCAGCAGCCGGGCGGGGTCGGAGCCGTGGTACCGCCAGGCGGCCTCGTGGTGGCCGCCGGGGTAGACGAACAGGTTGAGGTGCAGCTGCCGCCGCGGGTCGCTCATGCGGGGATCTCCTCGGTGGCGCGTACGCGGTCGTGCGCGGACGCGGGCTCGGACGCGGACTCCTGCCCGGGGGCCTGTTCGCGGGGCTGCCCGGAGGCCTGCTCGTGGGCCTCCTCGTGGCCGGTGAGGTCCACGCCCAGGTGGGCGAGGAGCCGGCCGCGCAGGCGGGCGTGCCCCGGGCCGCCGGTCCGCTGGGACTCGGGCAGGTCCACCGTCAGGTCGGCGGCGATCCGGCCCTCCTCCAGCACCACCACCCGGTCGGCGAGCGCGATCGCCTCGTCGACGTCGTGGGTGACCAGCAGGACGGCGGGCCGGTGCCGGGCGCACAGGGTGCGCAGCAGGGCGTGCATCCGGATGCGGGTCAGGGCGTCCAGCGCCCCGAACGGCTCGTCCGCCAGCAGCAGGCGCGGCTCGCGCACCAGGGAGCGGGCCAGCGAGACGCGTTGCTGCTCGCCGCCGGACAGCTCCACCGGCCAGGCCCGCTCCCGCCCGGCGAGGCCCACCTCGGCGAGGGCGGCCCGGCCGCGTTCCTGGGCGTCCGGGGTACCGAGGCCGAGGACGACGTTCTCCAGCAGCCTCTTCCAGGGCAGCAGGCGGGCGTCCTGGAAGACCACCGACACGTTGTCGGGCGCGGTCAGCAGGCCGTCGCCCGTGACGTCGTGGTCGAGCCGGGCCAGCGCCCGCAGCAGGGTGCTCTTGCCGGAGCCGCTGCGGCCCAGCAGGGCGACGAACTCGCCGTCGTGGACGGTCAGGTGGAGTCCGTCGAGGACGCGGCGCCCGTCGAAGGAGCGGACCAGGTCCTCGATCCGGACGACGGCCGGGCTCAGCCGGCCAGGGTGCGACGCCATGTCAGCGTCCTCCTCTCGACGAGCCGCACCAGGCCGTCGGAGACCAGCCCCAGCAGGCCGTACACGACCAGGCCGACGAGGATCACGTCGGTCTGTCCGTACGTCCGGGCGAGTTCCATCATGTAGCCGATGCCGCTGGTGGCGTTGACCTGTTCGACGACGGCGAGCGCGAGCCAGGCCGCCGTCACCGCGAAGCGCATGCCGAGCAGGAAGCCCGGCAGGGCCCCCGGCAGCACGACCTGGCGGACGAAGGCGGTGCGGCCGAGGCGGACCGTCTCCGCGAGTTCGACGTAGCGGTTGTCGATGGCGCGCAGGCCGTTGTGGGTGTGGATGTAGACCGGCACGAAGACGCCGAGCGCGATGGTGATCACCTTCATGCTCTCGCCGATGCCGAACCAGAGGATCAGCAGCGGGATCAGCGCCAGGGACGGGATGGCCCGCTTGATCTGCACCGGACCGTCCACCAAAGCCTCGCCGACGCGGCTGAGGCCTGACACCAGGGCGAACAGCAGGCCGGCCGCGACGCCGAACAGCAGTCCGAGCAGGGCGCGTTGCGCCGAGGTCAGCAGGTGGTCCTGGAGGCGTCCGTCGGCGATCAGGTCGCCCGCCGTCGCGGCCACCGTCCAGGGCGCGGGCAGCGCCCGCGGGTCGAGCAGCCCGGCCGCGGACCCCGCCGCCCACAGGGCGAACAGGAGCACAGGGCCGATGGCCCAGCCGTGGCGCACCGGGCGGCCGGGACCGAGCCTGCGGCGGCCGGTGGCGCGCAGCGGCCTGGGCGGGGCGACGGGCCGGTCCTTCGTCAGGGCCGGCGGGGCCGCGACGGCGCTGCGGGCGGGGAGGTCGACGCTCATGACGCGCCCCCGGCCTCGGCCGCCGCCCGCGCGCCGACCTTCTCGAAACGCCGGTCGAAGAGGATCTTCACGTCGAACTTGTCGTGCTTCTGCTCCTTGGCGAGCAGGTCGACGGTCTGCTGCTGGCGGGCGATCGCCTTCGTCCAGTCGGCCGGGATGACCGGGTGGCCCGCCCGCTTCACCAGGTACTCGCCGTCCTCCTTGCTGAGGCCCTGGTCCTTGACGTACCAGCCCTCGACCCACTCGTCGGGGTGCCGGTCGATCCACACCTGCGCGCGGGCCCAGTACTTCACCAGTTCCCGGATGGCGGCGGCCTTCTCGGGGTCGGCGACGGAGTCGGTGAGCACCCACAGGTGCGCCGGGTCGTCGCGCAGGCCGTGCTTGAGGGTGGTGGCGCCCTGCTCGCCGTAGTTCTTCAGGTAGCGCTTGATGTTGACGTCGGCGATGGGCGCGGCGTCGACCTGCTTGTTGCCGAGCGCGGTCGGGTAGACGTCGCCGGTGCTGGCCAGCTCGACCAGTTCGACGTCGTCCTGGCTCAGGCCGGCCTTGTCGAGGATGCGCAGGACCAGTGCGCCCTGGGCCTGGCCGGGGCTGTAGGCGATCTTCTTGCCGCGCAGGTCGGCCAGGGACTTGATGCCGGCGCCCGGCGCGATGCCCAGCTCGTAGATCGGGTTGGCGTAGGGGTCCTTGCGGAACGCGGCGGCCACCAGCTTGGTGTCCAGACCGGTCCAGTGCGCGTTGATGGACGGGATGTCCGCGGAGGAGCAGACGTCGAGCGCGCCGGCCCGGAACGCCTCCGAGCACTGCGGGCCGCCGCTGATGTTCGCCCACTCGACCTTGAAGGGCAGCTTGTCGAGCTGTCCGGACAGCTGCAGCGCGACCTTGAGCGAGGGGTTGCCGACGACCAGTTCGGTGTCCGGGGACACCTCGGCCGGGATCTTCGTGTCGGCGAGGTCCTTGCCGCTCGCGGTGGTCTGCGCGTCCAGCGCGCAGGAGGCCAGCAGCAACGGCAGCGCGAGGGCCGCGGCCGGGAGCGCGAGGCGGCGCCGGCCGGACGGCGGACGGGGTATGCGGGTACGGAGGTTCATCGGACAGCCTTTGCGGAGGCGGCCACCCGCACGCGGATGCGGCGGCGGGGCGACCGGGAAGCGGAGTGAGCGGGACGAGGAGGGCGGGGCGCCCGGCCGGTCCTGCGGGGCCCGGCGCCGACCCGGCCTGCCCTGGCCCGGGGCGGCCTGGGCCTGGGCTGAGCCGGCCTGAGCGGGCCCGTCGGTACCGGCCGGGTCGGCCGATCCACCGGGTGAGCCAGGACGACCGGACCGGCGTTCCGGCGACCGACCCGGGCTCTCCACGCCGGCCATGCCGGCTGAACCAGCCGGGGTGCCCGCGCAGCCAGGCCGGCCGGGTTCGCCGGGTCGACCACGTCGGCAGGAGCAGCCGGGTCGGCCTGAACGGTTCGGCTGAGCAGGCACGTCGGGCCGGCGAGGCCGGGCGGTCCGGTCGGACTGCCCCGGTGACACGGGGCAACGGATCGACCGGACCTGCCGGCTCGGCAGCGCCGTTCGCCAGGTCGGCGGACCAGCCGGGCCGACCGGCCCGCCCAGGTGACCCCGGTCAACCGGAGCACCGGGTGAGCCGGACCAGCCGGGTCGGCCGGGTCGGCTGGAGCGCAAGGTCCAACCGCCGGACGAGGGCGCCGTGTGGTCCGTTGTCCCGGGCCGGGAGCGGTTGCCCTCCGGGCCGGGAGCCGGTGCCGTTCAGCCGAGGCCGCCCGAGCCGGAGGGCCGTGCCGTCCGGGCCGTGGGCCGCCAGGCCGAACGGCCGTGCCGTGGGCCAAGGGGCCGGGGGGGCCGGGGCGTCGGGCTCAGCGACAGACGGCGGTGGCGACGCGCATCAGGTCGACGGCGCGCCTCTTGGTGAGCCGCAGGTGTTTCCGCATGACCCCGACCCTAGGGAGCACGCCCGGAGCCCAGCAAGGTCTCCGGGCGGCCCGTAGCGCGACCGCCACGCCGTCTTCGTGTTCCGGCAACACGCGCGACAAGCGCGACAGACGGGGACGAGCGCCGCGTGCGCGAGCGTGCGCGTCAGCACGGTGCCACCGGTTCACCTGCCGGACACCCCGTCAGACGCCCATTTCACGCCGCGGGTTCGTAACATGCCCCGATGAACATGACTGCATTCGACGAAGCCGAGCGACGCATCTGGGACGGGCGCGCCGCCGCATACGCGCGCAGCTTCGCCGGTCTGTGCGCGCGGACCGTCCCCGCGCTGATCGACGCCGCGAAGGTCGGGCCCGGCGCACGTGTGCTGGACGTCGGCACCGGCACCGGCGCGGTGGCCGCGGCCGCCTGCCGGGCCCGGGCGATCGTGAGCGCCGTCGACGCGGAGCCGGACATGACCCAGTGGGCCGCCGAGGCGGTGCCCGAGGCCGACGTCCGGGTGGCCGCGCTGCCGGAACTGCCGTTCGTGGACGGTACGTTCGACGCGGTCCTGGCCAACTTCGTGCTGAACCACGTGGGCCGGCCGCGGACCGCGGCGGCGGAGCTGCGCCGGGTCACCGCGGACGGCGGCCGGGTCGCCCTCGCCCTGTGGGGCGAGGAGCGGGGCGCGGGCCAGAGCCTGGCGTACAAGGCCGTCGTCGCGGCGGGCCTGGACCTGCCCCCGGCGCTGCCGCCCCTCGCGCCGGAGGAGGACTTCCCGCGTACCGAGGAAGGCCTCGCCGCGCTGCTGGCCGAGGCCGGGTTCACCGGCGTGGTCTGCGAGACGGTGCGCTTCGACCATCGGGTGGACCCGGAGCACTGGTGGGCCGGGACGGCCGGGGGCGTCGCCCCGACCGGCGCGCTGATCGCCGCGCAGCCGCAGGACGTGATCGACGCGGTCCGCAAGGAGTTCGACGCCCTCACCCAGCCGTTCCTCGGCGACGACGGCATCCTCACGCTCCCGCACGTGGCGCTGCTGGCCTCCGGCTCGGCCTGACCGCCCCGCTCCCCTGCCCGCGCCCCACGACCGTCCGGGTGGCGCGGGCCGCGGCGCACCGGAACGCCCCGACGGCGAACGGCTCGGCGAACGGCTCGGCGCTCCAGGACGTCGATGCTCCGAACGGCGGACGGTCCCGGCCGCAGGCCCGGACGGCTGCTTGACTGACCGCATGCCTTTCGTCCACTACGGCGTGCTCCGCGGCACCTTGCACAGCCATCACCGCGACCGGCCCGACCACCAGGGGCGCTGGTTCCACGTGAACCTGGAGGTGGACGCCCCGGCCGGACGCCACCACTGCGCCGTCGACGTCGACAGCCACGCCTCCGCCGTGGGCGTGCGGTGGAAGACCTTCACGCTGCCCCCCGAGGCGCTCGGCCCGGTCCAGGACCTGCCGCCCGGCTACCACGAACTGGCCCGCATCCCGGGCTCGGGCGCCCTGGACCTCCTGCGTCACCCGGCTCTGGCGGACCGTTCCGGCATCCTGTTCCTGCGCCGCCCGCCGTCCTGGCTGGAGGACCTCCTCGACCTGGTCGGCTCCCACCCCTGGCAGGCGGGCTCCAACACCGACGCGGCGGAGGCCCTGGAGTCGGTGCTGGCGCCGGGCCGTGAGGTCCTGCTCTTCGGCGAGCCCTTCGACGACGACCCCGAGGGCGACCTGGGCATGCACAACATCCACCAGAACCAGGGCGACCCGGCGGGCTCCCAGTGGTGGGCGGAGAACGGGGCCTGGCAGGACGGAGCCGTCCTCACCCTGCGCCCGGACGGCGACCTCGACGTCTTCCTCGCCAAGTTCTCCACCCAGTCCGACCACACCGACGACGCCGGCCACCCCCTGAACTAAGCCCCGGACCGCCCCCTGCTGTGGATGCACCGTGAAGGTGAGCCCCAAATTGCTGCTCCCGCGCCAATTCCTGGGCTCACCCGCGGGCCGCACCCACCCGGCGGAGGGGGCGCCGCGGTCACCAGGTGAGGCGGGCGGCGACCGGCAGGTGGTCGCTGCCGGTGGCCGGGAGGACCCAGGAGTCCACCGGCCGCACGCCCTTCACCAGCACCTGGTCGATCCGCGCCACCGGGAACGCCGCCGGCCAGGTGAAGCCGAAGCCGTCGCCGGCCTCCTCCTGCGCCGACGTCAGGCCGGTGGTGACGCCCTCCAGCGCGCGGTCGTCGACCGTGCCGTTCAGGTCGCCGAGCAGCACCAGCCGCTCGCTCCGCTCCGCGGCGAGGGCCTCGGCGAGCGCCTGCGCGTTGCGGTCCCGGCTGTCCGTCCAGAAGCCGCCGCGCGGCATCAGGCGCACGGACCCCAGGTGGGCGACGTAGACCGTCAGCGGCCCCTGGTCGGTGGCCACCGTGGTGCGCAGGGCGCGGTTGTAGGCCAGCTTCTCGGCGGCGGGCTTGGCGGCGCCCAGCTGTCCGGCGTCCATCGCGATGTCGACCGCCCGGGTGTCCGACAGCGGCAGCCGGCTCCACAGCCCGACCGTTCCCTGCACCGAATGGTACGGGTAGGCCTCCGCCAGCTCCTTCTCGTACGTGCCCCGCGCCTTCGCGGCCAGCTCCACCAGCGCCAGCACGTCCGCGCCGGAGCCGGCCAGCTCACGGGCGGTGCCGGCCGGGTCGGGGTTGGCCTCGCCCACGTTGTGCTGGACCACGGTGAGGTCGCCGCCGGCCTGTGACCTGTCGGTGAGCAGGGGGCCGAACTGGCCGAGCCACGCCGTGACCGGCAGCAGCAGGGCGAGGACGGCGGAGGGGGAGCGCCGCCGCAGCGCGAGGAGCAGCAGCACCGGCACGAGGAGGCCGAACCAGGGGAGGAAGGTCTCCACCAGGCTGCCGAGGCCGCCGGCGTCGGTGATCCACGGGTGCAGCAGCAGGACCAGGCCGAGCAGCAGCGCCAGCGCGGTGAGCACCGGGCCGCGCCGCCACGTCCGCGGCCGGGAGGCGGCGCGGACCGTCCGCCGCAGCACCGCACGCGGGCCGCGCGCGGCGTCCGGTCCGGTGCCGTGGCCGCCCGAGCCGTCGGCGCCGCCCGCGCCGTCCTGCCCGGCCTCGGCCGCCGCCGGGTCCGCCGTCTTCGCCTGTGCCATCGTCCGTCCGTCGTTCGTGCTCGTGCCGTCGCTCGTGCTGGTGGCGGGGTCCGCCGCCGGCGGCGGACCCACGCCGCCTCCAGTCAAGCAGGCCCGGTGTCGCCGCCGCGTAAGCGGTGGCCGGCCGCACGACCGCGGCCGCGGGCCCCGTCACCTGGACGGGACCCGCAGCCGGTGGTGCACCGACGGGCGTCAGCCGCTGACGCTGATGGTCGAGCTGCCGCTGCTCTGGTAGCCCTCGGTCGCCATGATCATGTAGTACTTGAACTGGCCCATGTTCATGCCCACGCGGGCCCAGGCGTCGAAGTGGTTGCCCGTGGTGATGGTGCCCGAGCCGCTGGTCACCTTGGACTGCCGGACGCTCCAGTACTGCGTGAAGGTCTTGGTGCCCTCCACGGACGGGGCGTTGGTCCGCGTGGTCTTGTAGATGTCGTAGGTGCCGCCGTCGCTGGAGACGGTGCCCATGAAGGTGCCGGTGGGGCGGTAGCTGCCCCAGTTGTCGACGATGTAGTACTCGACCAGCGGGTTCGAGGTCCAGCCGTAGAGGCAGCCGTAGCCGTTGCCGGACGGGTTGAAGTAGCCGGTGTAGCGGACCGTCCGGCGTCCGCCGGTGCTCCAGCCCTTGCCGGCAACGAAGTTGCCGCAGTTGGTCCACTTGGTGCTGTAGCTGCCGCCGCCGTTGAGCGTCATGGACACCGAGCCGCCGCCGTCGGTCCAGAACGAGTAGTACAGGCCGTCGGTGCCGGTCTGGTTGGTGGTGATGGTGGTGGCGGCGTGGGCGGTGCCGGGCAGCACCAGCCCGGACGCGGTGGCGAGCGCGGCGGCGCCGGCGCCGCCGAGGAAGCCCCGGCGGCTCAGGCCGAAGGGGGCGGGGTTGTACGGGAGCTGGTCCTGCTGCGTGCCGTCCTGCTGCATGCTGCTTCCTTCCGATGAAGGCTGGCGGGGGGTCCGGGCGGCAGCTGCTGCCCGGCGGCCTTGCATGGAACACGGACATGGACGGGGTCGCCCGTGTCCGTGCGGTACCGACCCTGCGTCCGTCACGGTGCGTGGGGGGACGCAGGTTTCCTGTCGTTCGACGAGGCCGAAGTTTTCCGTAGCGCCCCATGATCCTGTCAACGCTTTCGACGTTCTTTCGGAAACATTTCCTTGCGCCGCGCGGCACTTGACTGCTCGTTAAGCACTGCTCACACTGCTGCCTGTACGGGCCAACGAGAGGGGTGGGACGGAATCGCGGGCATCCTGCGCGCAAGTCGGCGCGACTCCAGCGAAACTTTCGAAGGTTTTCGCACCGCTCCTGTCGGCACCGCACCGCACCGCCGCCCTACCTGACGGGCGGCGTGAGCTCGAGGGTGTGCACGACCTCGGTGCGGGCGACGGTGAAGCCGGCGCGCGCGAACAGGGCGTTCGCCGCGGTCGGCGCGTCGGTCTCGGCGTCGAGGCTGACCCGGTCGAAGCCGGCGTCCCGCGCGGCGCGCAGGGCGTGGCCGAGCAGCGCGGAGGCGACGCCGCGGCCGCGGTGGCCGGGGCGGGTGCCGATCCGCAGGACCTGGGCGTCGCGCACACCGGTCGCCTCGGTGTCCGCGTCCCAGGAGAAGACCAGCAGCATGCCGGCGGCCGCGCCCGCGGGGTCCCGCAGGAGGAAGCTGAGGTCCGGGCGGAAGGCCTGCCAGCCGAGCAGCTCGCGCCAGCGCTCCGGAGGCATCGGGACCCCGCCGCCCCGGCCTTCGAGGAAGGCCTCGTCGTTGGCCAGGGAGAAGTCGGCGTCGTTGCCGGCCGTGTAGGCCTCCACGGTGTACCCCTCGGGGACCGGGACGTCCGCGACGGCGGCGCCGAGCGGGTGCCGCAGGTGCGAGGAGGAACTGGACCGCGTCATGCCCGCGGCCCGGTAGCAGGCGAGGGCGCCGGCGTTGCGCGCGTTGTTCCGGACGTCGACGGCCAGCGGCAGGCCGGGGTGGTGGAGCGCGTGGAGCGTCTTCGCGCACGCGATCCCGGCGGCGAGCAGCCCTGTGCCGAGGCCGCGGCGCCGGTGGTCCGGGTGCACGCCGCCGCTCAGGGTCACCCGGTGCACGCCCTCGGCGAGCGGCTTGTGCGCGGCGGAGGAGTAGCCGACCATCAGGTCGCCGTCGAAGAGGCCGACCGTGCCGCGTTCGAGGTCGAGGAGCGGGGCGTTGATCTGCTCGGCCGCGTCCTCCTCGGAGTAGTACTCGCCGAACACGTCGACGGCCTCGATGGCGTTCAGCAGGGCGGACAGGGCCGCGGCGTCCGTCGGGACGATCGGGCGGGACGTGAGGTGCGCGAAGGCGGGGGTTGAGGACATGGGGCGACGGTAGGCGCGCCCTGACGTGGCGTCACCCGGATTTGTGGAGGCCTGCCCGCCCGCCTGCCGCGGCGAGCAGGCGGGCGGGCGGGCGGGCGGGCGGGCTCAGAGTGGGCCCAGGTCGCCGAACGACGGCAGGACCGGTGAGGGTGTGCCCGGCGGCAGCGGGCGGTCGCCGGGCGGACGGGCGGCCAGGGCCGCCCAGGCGCGGCGGAGGGCCGCGGCCCGGTCCCGTTCCTCCGGGCGGGCGGAGTACACGTGGGGCACCGGTCCGTCCTGCCCCGGACGCAGGGAGAAGTGGTGCAGGCCCGCCTGGTGGGCGGACCAGGAGTGCAGCAGCCAACCCGGCGGCATCGGCGGCGGACCGACGTGGTCGTGGACGAGGACCGGATCCCGCCCGCAGGTGGTGCGGAGGACGCCGGGGGCGACGACCTCGGCACACGTCCGGGGCGGGAGCCCGCAGAGCTCCGCGAGCTCCCGCCAGGCCCGGTACCAGGTGGTCCGGCGGCCGTCGGGCACCGGGAGGGAGGACGCGGCGGCCGTGCCGTCACGGTCCGCCTCCCCCAACCCCTCGTCCGGCGCGCGACCGGAGGGGCCGGACGGGCCGGCGATCCTCGTCAGCAGGGAGCCGTCCAGCTCCGGGCCCGTCGCCCCACCCGGCCGGGTGAGCGTGAGGACGGGGCCGTCCCAGCCTCCGGTCAGCCGGGCCGTCACCCCTGGGGCGGTCAGCTCCCGCACGCCGCCCCTGCGGGTCCAGGACCCCAGCGGCGTCCGCTCCCCCGTGAGGGCCTCGGCCACCGAGCGGGCCAGCGAGGCCCCGTCGGCCGCCGGCACCCCCACCCGCAGCTCGCACCGTCCGGCACGCTCCCGGACGGCCGCCGGGGCGTCGGCCGTCCCCGCGGCAGCGTGCACCGCCGCGGCCGGTGTCAGATCGTCAGGCATGTGACCGCCTCCTCGTCATGGCTCCAGCCGTTCCACGCCCCGGCGGCGCCCGGCGATCCGGGCACCACGAACGGTTCGGGCACCGTGAACGACTCGGGCACCACGAACGGTTCGGGCGCGCCCGGCGGCCAGGGCAGCAGGTCGGAGGCCGGGAAGCGGACGACGGAGAGGCGCGCCGGGAGCAGCCGGTCGGTCACCACGGCGGCGACCGCGGCCGGCCGGCCGTCGGTGGCGGGCCACCGCAGGGTCCTCCCGTGCCACCGGTCGGGCGGATGCCCCCCGACCCGGCCGAGGCGGACGTCCTCCCCGTCGCCCGGCAGGAGTTCCACGTCCTTCCCGCCGCACGCCAGCCCCACCCCCGTCGCCTTGACGGCCGCCTCCAGCATCGTCCAGGCGGGCCAGAAGCCCGCGTCGGACAGGGGACGGGGGAAGGTGTCGCACACGGTCTCCAGCACGTCCTCGGGCGTGGGCAGGAAGCGCGGGCTCTCCACGTCCACGCCGATCGGCCCCCGGTCGTCCACGCCGACCAGCAGCAGTCCGTCCGACCGCGACCAGCTGACGTGGACCCCCGGATGTTCCGGCAGGTAGGGCTTGCCCCCGGGCAGGCGGGCCAGTCGCGGCCCGTCCGCTCCGGTCGCGAGGCGCCGGCCCAGCAGGGCCCGGATCGCGAGCCGGGAGTGCAGGAACCGGCGGGCGGTGAGCGGACTCCTGAACGCCGCCGCGCGCCGTCGTTCCTCCTCGGTCGCCAGGCCCCGGCAGGCGTCGGCCGGGTGGTCGGCGGCCGGGTCCGGGCCGGTCCTGGCCGGCTCCGCCGTGTCGAGGTCGACGAGCCAGAACTGCGCCGCCGCGTCCCCGTTCATCTCCGTGCTCCCTCCACGTCGCCCTCCTCATGTGCGCCCCTCTCCCCCGGCCGTCGACACCGCCGCACCCGCCGCGGCCGACCCGACCGCGACACCCGCCGCCCCGCCCACCGCCGCGCCGACGGGCGCCGGAGGCGGCTCGTCCTGGAGGCGGAAGACCTGGGTCGCGGTCAGCGCGGGGTCCCCGCGACGGACGTGCAGCTCGCCCCGGCCGGGGAAGGCCACCACGGCGGCCACGGTGCGTTCGGCCCTGATGTCGCCCCGGTCGGGCACCCGGATCGGGGGCCGGGAGAGCAGGGAGAAGTACTCCTCGGCCCCGGCGCCGGCCGGGATGCTCCCGAGCCCGGTCCGGGCCGCGTCGAGCCTGCGGACCGAGGAGTTGCGGGCGAAGACGTTGATCTCGTCCCGCGGGGCGAAGTCGGGGTGCAGGAAGTGGTTGGCGTGCGCCACCTCCGTCCCGCCGACGACCCGTGTCTCGTTCTCCAGGATCTCGACGTACACGGTCCGCCGCCGGTCGCACAGCACCAGGGTCCGGGAGCTGGCGAGCGGCAGGCCGGCCAGCACCTCCAGCGCCTCGGTGACGCTGCCCGCGGTGTCCAGCAGGTGGCGGATGGCCAGGTACGGCGGGACGCCCGGGCGCCACTCGCCGCCCAGCACGAGGTTGAGCCCGACCGCGAGACCGCGGCTGTTGAGCCCCAGGTAGCCGAGCAGCCCCGCGAAGCTGAGCACCAGGGAGCGGTGCCCTCCGGCGGGTGGGGAGAGGTCGAGGACCGCGAGGTGGTCGTCCAGGTCGCCGTTGAGGTCGACGGTCTGGGCCAGCACCGGGCGGGTGCCGTCGGTGCGCGCGAAGGTGGTGCAGTCGCCGGCGGGCCGGATCTTCCGGTACCCCATGATCTCCCTGCGCAGCTGCAGCAGCCAGGCGTCCTCCTCGGTGATCCCGGCGCCCGCCGCCAGCCCGGCCACCTCCTCCGCCAGGTCCGGCAAGGCCGCCGCGACCGCCGCCCGGTGGGCGGCGATGCGCGGCCGCAGGTCCTCCCGGGTGACCGGCTCGGGCATCACCTTGCCGAGGCGGCACACCGAGTCGTCGAGGAAGGAGCGCAGGGGGCCGGCGAGGGCCTCGCCGTGGGCGTGTCCGAGGTCGAAGGGCGAACCCGACGCCCGGACGAGGGGGATGCCCCCGCCGGGGGTCATCCGACGGTGTCCAGCCGGGAGACCTTCGGCCGCGCGGCGAGCTGCGCCTTCACGCCGGGCCACTCGCCGCCGAGCACGCTGTAGTAGACGGCGTCACGGCGGCGCCCTCCCGGCATGTAGTTGAAGCTCCGCAGCACCCCTTCCTCCACCGCCCCGATGTTGCGCAGGCCCCGGCGGGCCTGCTCGTTCAGCACGTCGGTCTTGAACTCGACCCGCTGTGCGCCGAGTCGCTCGAAGGCGTGCTCGAGCAGCAGGTACTTGGCCCACCGGTTGACGCCGCGTCCGCGGAAGTCGCGTCCCAGCCAGGACCAGCCGATCTCCAGCCGGGCGTCGGCCTCGGCCATGTTCCCGTAGCTCATGCTGCCGGCGACGCGGCCGCTCTCCTTGTCGACGATGACGAACACGACGCGCCGTCCGGCCGCCTGGTCGGCGAGGCAGGCCGCGAAGAACGTCTCGAAGTCGGCGTCGGTCTCCACCAGGGAGACGAAGTACCGCCAGATGTCCTGGTCCATGGCGACGGCCCGCACGCCCTCGCGGTCCGCCTCGGTGACGGGCCTCAGCAGCACGTGCTCGTTCTCCAGGACCGCGGGCGCCACAGCGCTCCAGCTCATGTCAGACCGCCTTTCCGCTGTGCAGGGTGAGCGACTCGGCGACGACGCGCAGGGTGCGCATGTCGGCGAGGTCGTCCTCGGTGAAATGGCCGAGGTCCACGTCAGCGGCCTCGCACACCTCGGTGAGGAAGAGGACCTTGTTGAGCGAGGTGAGCCCGTAGACGCCGGCCAGGTCGGCGTCGGGGTCGATCGCCTCGGGGGCGACGGGCGGGTTGAGCACGGCGGAGAGGTGGTCCCTGGCCGTCAGCTCGATGTCAGAGCGCATGGATGCCTTCTTTCGGGTCGTGGACGCGTGCCCGGTAGGCGTCGAGGATGTGACTCCTGCGGGGCTTGAACTGGGAGGTGAGCAGGCCGTTTCCCTCGCTGAACGGCTCGTCGGCGACGATCGCCCGGCCGATGCGTTCGTCGGGGGCGGCCGCGGCGTTGACGCGGGCGAGCTGCTCGGCGACGGCGGCGTGGTCGGCCGGCAGCGAGGCCGGGGACACCACGGCGACCAGTTCGGTCTGGGTGGGGCAGAACAGCACGCACTCGGCGACGGCCGCGCCCGAGCGCATGCTCTCCTCGATCGGCCTGACCACGATCTTCTTGCCGTTGTCGAGGACGATCACGTCGTCGGCCCGGCCCCTGACGAACAGGAAGCCGTCCTCGTCGAGGTACCCGACGTCCCCGGTCCGCACGGTCCCTCCGGGGCCGAACACGCGATCGCTGTCGCCGGGAGCGGCGTAGGCGTAGGCGCGGTTGACGGGGTGGTCGCTGCGGACGGAGATGACCCCGTCCTCGTCGAACAGGACCTCCTTGCCGGGGAGCACCCGGCCGACGCTGCCCTCCCGTTCGGCGCCGGGATGGTTCTTGGCGACGATGCAGGTCTCGTTGAGCCCGTACCCCTCGTAGATCGGCAGGCCCGCCTCGCCGAAGAAGCGCAGCATCGCCGGGGCGGCCGGGGCGGATCCGGTCCACAGGTAGCGGATCCGGTCGCCGAAGACCCGGCGGGCCGCGGCCTGGAGGGTGTCCTCGCCGCCCGGCCTGCGCAGCCGGGCCTCGATCTGGCGTTTCGCCGTCTCGAAGAAGGCCGGCACGCCCATCACCACGGTCGGCCGGGTGCGGCGCAGGGCCGCGAAGGCGGCCTCGTAGGTGCTGACGGTGACGTCGTGTCCGTGGGCCAGAGCCGAGTACACCCAGTAGCGCTGCTGGAGCAGCGAGAGGGACAGGAAGACGAACAGGTCGTCGCCGGGCTTGTGCTCGAAGATGCCCTGCACGGCGGCGAGGGAGGCGTCGACGCTGCCCGCGGTCGCGCCCAGGCCCTTGGGCGCGCCGGTGCTGCCGGAGGTGAACTTGACCGTGGTCACGTCGTCGGGCTCCCACACCACCCGGGGCAGGGGCGGCTCGTCCGGGTCGTCCTCCTCGGCGAGGAGTTCGCCCACCAGGGTGAGCGGAACGGTCCGGGGGGCCCGGGCCGGCCGGTCGGTGAACAGGAGGGTGAGGTCGTAGCGTCCGGCGAGGTCGTCGTCGGGGTCGAACTTGCCGGGGTCGAAGCCCGCCGTCTCGGCCTTCAGCCGCAGCGCCGCGAGATCCAGGAGCACCCACTCGGGGCAGTTGGCGGCGAGGACGCCGATCCGGTCGCCGGCCCCGATGCCGCGGGCGCGCAGCCTCCTGGCCAGGCGGCCGGAGAGTTCGTACAGCTCGCTCAGCGGCATGCTGCGGGCGCCGTCGAGGCGGGCGAAGGTGATCGTCCCGCCGTTCGGCGGGAGGGAGACGACGTCGTTGAGGACGGAGCCGCCGGGCGACGGCAGGACGCGGGGCCGGTCGGCGGTCATGAGGCGCCGTCCTCGGAAGCAGCGGGGGCCTCGGGGGCCTCGGGGGCCTCGGGGGCGAGGGTGGCGGCCATGGCGCGGACGGTGTCCATCTCGGCGAACATGTCGAGCGGGATGGTGACCCCGAACCGCTTGCGGACCGCGGTGAGGATCCGCGCGGCGGCGATGGAGTCGCCGCCCAGGTCGGCCAGCCGGTCGTTCACGCCGACCGCGGCCTGCCGCAGCACCGAACTCCAGATCTCCGTGAGGACCTTCTCCGTAGCGGTCACGGGCGTGCCGTCGTCCTGGCCTGCGGCCGGGGCGGTGGCGCGGTCCGGCTCCTCCACGGGCAGGGCGGCCAGGCGCGCGCGGTCGACCTTGCGGTTGCGGGTGAGCGGGAGTTCGTCGTGCCAGACCACCATGGCGGGGACCATGTAGTCGGGCAGCGTCCGGCGCAGGGGTTCGCGCAGGTCGGCCGCCGAGGGCCGCGCGTCGCCGGCGGGGACCAGGTGGGCGACCAGCCTGCTGCCCCGTGCCCCCTCGCCGGGGGTGACCACGGCCTGCGCCACCGCGTCCAGGGCGACCAGGCGGGTCTCGACCTCGCCTGCCTCGATGCGGTAGCCGTTGACCTTGATCTGGAAGTCGCCGCGGCCCATGATCGCGATCTCGCCGTTCGGCAGGTACCGGCCGAGGTCTCCGGTGCGGTAGAGCCGCTCGCGGCGGTCCGCGTCGTGGAAGAACCGCTGGGCGGTGCGTTCCTCGTCCCTCCAGTAGCCGCGGGCCAGGCCGGTTCCGGCGGCGCAGATCTCGCCGGTCACCCAGTCGGGGCAGTCCAGGCCGTCCCTGTCGAGGACGTAGGCCCGGTTGTTGGAGTTGGGCCGGCCGTACGGGATGGACTCGCTGCCGTCCTCGTGCGGGAGGACCGGGTGCAGGATGTTCCAGATGGTGGTCTCGGTGGGTCCGCCGAGCGAGACGACGTCCAGATCCGGCTTGAGGCGGCGCAGCGCGGCCGGCAGGGCCGGCGGGACGCGGTCGCCGCTCATCATCACCAGGCGCAGGGCGGGCGGCACGGTGTTCTCGGCGAGGGCCTGTTCGTGCAGCAGGCCGACGATGGCCGGCACCGAGTTCCACACCGTCACTCCGGCGTCGGCGCACAGCTCCAGCCAGTGGGAGGGGTCGGCGGCCCGGTCGCGGTCCGGCAGGACCAGGGCGGCTCCGGCGGTCAGCGCGCCGAAGACGTCCCACACCGAGAGGTCGAAGTTGAAGGCGCTGATCGCGAAGAACCGGTCGTCGGCCGTGATGCCGAACCGCTCCCGGCAGTCCTCCACCACGTTGACGACACTGCGGTGGCTGACCATGACGCCCTTGGGGGCCCCGGTGGTGCCGGAGGTGTAGAGGACGTAGGCGAGGTCGTCGGGGCCGGCTCCGGGCAGCGGCGCCGGCAACGCGCCGGTGGGGCCCGCGGGTTCGGTCAGGTCCAGGTGTCGCGTGCGGATCCGGCCGGTCGGGTCCTGCCATCCGGTGCCGGTCAGGACGTGGGTGACCCTGCCGTCCCGCAGCATGTACTCCCGCCGTTCGGCCGGCAGCACGGCGTCGATCGGCAGGTAGGCCGCTCCGGCGAGCACGGTGGCGAGGATGCCCACGATCTGCTCGGGTCCCCGGTGCGTCACCAGGCCGACCAGTTCGTCGCGGCCGACGCCGCCCGCGCGCAGCCAGCGCGCGGCGTCCGCGGCGCGGGCCAGGAGCTCGCCGTAGGACAGGCTCCCGCCGGCGGTGACGACGGCCGGGGCGTCGGGCGTGCGGGCGGCCCGGGCGGCGATCGCCTCGCCCGGCATGGTCCAGGCGCGTGCGACGGCGGTGTCGTTGGCCCGGCGGCGGCGCTCGCGCTGGGCGGCGGGCAGCAGGTCGAAGGTCCTGCGCCGCCAGGCCTCCTCGTCGGCGAGGGTGGTCAGCAGTGTCCGGTAGCCGTCGGCGAGGTCGTCGAGGAAGCCCTCGTGGAACAGCTCGTCGACGCCGTCGAGCTGGACGACGAGACCGCCGTGCTGCTCCATCGCGAAGGCGTTGAGCCACACCTGGGGCGTCTGGCTGACGGTGAAGGTCTCGCGGCCGAACAGCTCCAGGGTGGAGCCGTCGACGCCGTCGGCGTGCCCGATGGCGCTGTTGAAGGTGAACGGCATCCTGGCGGCGCCCACCGAGCCGCGGTGGCGGGCGATCTCCTGCATGACGTCGGCGCCGGAGAAGTGGTGGTGGTCCAGGTCGCGCCGGAGCCTGGTCTGCAGGGCGCGGGCGCGCTTCTCGAAGGAGACGCCGCGGTCGATCTCGACCTCGACCAGCAGGGTGTCGGAGAACTGGCCGACGGCCTGGAAGATCCGCGGGTGCACGGGCGGCCGGACGGCCACCGTGGTGTTGAGGGTGAAGGCCGGCCCGGCGCCCCAGACGGAGAGCGTCTCGGCATAGGCGCTCAGCAGCAGGGCCGACGGCGTCAGCCCGGCCTCCGAGGCCCGTTCCTTGACCCGTGCCCAGGTCGCCGCGTCGAGGCACACCTGCCGCTGGGAGAAGCGCGACCGGCTCAGTGCCGAGGGGCTGGTGCGCAGCGGGAGGTCCGGGTGCGGGGCGAGGTTCTCGGCCCGGTCGAGCCAGTACGCGCGGGAGCGGTGGGCCGGGGCCCGGTCGCGTCCGGAGCGCAGGGCGGCCAGGTAGTCCTCGTAGACCAGTTCGTCGGGGCCGCCGGCCGCCGCGGCGCCGCCGTCCCGCTGCGCCTGGTAGGCCTCGTGCCAGGCGCGGAAGAACAGGAACATGCTGATGCCGTCCATGACGAGGCCGTCGTGGCTGACGTGGAGCACCATCCGGTCGTCGGCGAGCAGGGTCACGTCGACGGCCAGCAGGGGCGTGCGGTCGGCCGGCAGGACCCGGTGCGAGCGCTGCTCGCGCAGGTCGGCGAGGATCCGGTCCTGTTCCTCGGCGCTCTCGCGCCGCAGGTCGAGGCGGCCGATCTCCGGCCCGTTCCCGCGGGCCTGCGTGGTCTGCCGGTCGTCGCCGGGGAAGCGGGAGCGCAGCGCGCTGTGCGCGTCCACCACGCCGCGCAGCGCCGTCTGGAGACGGTCGACGTCCCAGCAGCCCTCGATCTCGTGGTAGACGTGGCTGGCCACGTCCCCGATCTGGAAGATGCCGTCGCGGCCGAGCAGGTAGGAGCGCTGGAGGCTGGTGAGGGGGAAGCCGGGGCCGCCGCTCCTCGCCTCCTGGGAGAGGTGGGCGACCAGTTCCTGCTTGGCGTTCCTGACGCGGGAGATGAACCCGGGGTCCATCCGTTCACGCCCGCCCTGGAGCCTGAGGTCGTCACCGTCCACGGTGACGGAGAGCCCCCGGCTCTCGATCTCGCGGAGGACCTCGAAGAGGCTCATCGGTTTCCTCCGGCGGCGAGGCGGGCGGGCTCCTGGGATCCGGCGCGTCCCTCGACGGTCCGGGCGAGGTCGTCCAGGCTCGTCGAGCCGAGCAGCTCGTCGAGGGTGAGGTCGACGTCGAACTCGTCGAGGATCTGGTACTGGAGGGTCACGGCCTGCAGGGAGCTGAGTCCCGCGCCGACCAGGTCCGCGTCGCCGGAGAGCTCGGTCCCGGAAGGCTGGAGCAGGTCGCGGACGGCGCCGGCGAGCCACTCCCGCACGACCGGCGAGCCGCCTGCGGCCGCGGGGACCGCGGCTGCCCCGGCCTCGGCCTCGGGTGCCCCGGCCGTCTCCTCGGCCGGCGTCCGCGCGCCGGTGACGGCGGTGCCGGCGGCGGTGGGCCGGAAGAACACCGCGTCGGTGAGGGTGATCTTCGAGCCGGGGGTGACGAGTTCGACGGTGTCGGGCCAGGCGGAGGGTTCCGGCAGGCCGAGCGCCTCGGCCAGTCGCGCGGCGAAGCGGGGCATGACGGGGGCGGCGGCGTGCGCGAGGAGCCGGGCGGCGGCCAGTTCCAGGGCGAGGGCGGTGCGGGCCTCGCTGTGCCATGCGGTGTCGCGGGCGAGGAGTTCCTCCTGGCGGGAGAAGCGCAGGGTGTCGGCGACGATGCCGTCGAGTTCCGCGGCGGCCTGGCTCAGGGAGAACCCGTCGGACGCCAGGGCGCCGGTCGCGGCGGCGAGCCGGCTGCCGAGCCTGGCCAGGAACGCCGACTGCTCGGGCGTCCAGGTGCCGGCATCGGGGGCCAGACCGTCGTGGCGTTCCCCGACGCGGGAGCCGAGGTCGTTGAGCCAGCCCTGCCAGGAGCCGATGAGCGTGCCGTTCAGGGTCGCCTCGTAGGCCGCGCGCCGGAAGTCGGTGCGGGAGCCCTCCGGGCGGGTGGCGGAGAGGAAGTAGCGGACGGCGTCGACGGTGTCGGGGTTGAGGATCTCCTTGCCCCAGATGGCGTGGCGCCGGCTGGTGGAGAACTTGGCGCCCTCGAGCAGGTAGAACTCGTTGACGTGGTAGTCGATGTCGGGCGTCCACTCCGGGAACGCCAGCCGGTACAGGGCCGGGTAGAGGACGGCGTGGTAGAAGCTGTTGTCGTAGCCGAAGAAGTGGACGATCTTCCAGTCCTGCTCCGGCCGGGCGGCGCGCCAGTCCTCCCCGAGGCGCCGGCCGAGTTCCTGGATGCCGTGCAGGAAGCCGTACGACATCTCCGGCCACACCCAGATGACCTGGCCGTCCACGTCGGTCTGGGCCGGCGGCACGCCCCAGGTGGAGGGGTGGCTGACCGGGATGTCGAGGGAGGGGCGGGCGAACAGGCGGGCGGCGAGTTCGCGCAGCCGGGCCGGGACCCGTCCCAGGCGGTGGTGGGCGGCGGTCGCGTCGGCGAACTCGTGCAGGGGCAGCGTCCAGCGGGCGACCGTGCCGCGCCGGGGCGGGCGGGTGGAGCCGGCGGAGACGGGGTCGACCAGGTCGGTGACCACGTTGGGCTCGCCGCACTCCTCGCAGATGTTGCCGCCGGTGCCCGAACCGCAGGCGGGGCAGCGGCCCTTGACGTCGACCTCGTACAGGTACTGCCCGCTGTCCGCGTCGAGGAGGGCGTCGGACTCCGTGACCTTCACGGTGCCGTCGGCGACCACGCGGCCGAAGAAGTCCCGCAGGCCCTCGCGGTAGGCGGGGTCCGCGTCGGTGACCGTGTACTGGTCCGGCCGGATGTCCATCAGGGCCAGGGTCGCGGCGATCTCGGCGCTGTAGTGCGCCGCCGTCACGGCGGGCTCGTTCCCCTCGGCGCGGGCGGCGGCCACCACGTAGCTCTGGTAGTCGTCGCTGCCGGTCAGGTGCCAGGCGTTGGTCCCCTGCATCCGCTGGGCGCGGACGAAGACGTCCGCTCCCAGGTAGGGGCCGGAGAGGTGGCCGAGGTGGAGGTCGCCGTTGGGGGTGGGCGGGGTGGAGAAGACGAACACCGGACGCTCGCCGAAGTTCTTGCGCTCCGTGTTCCCGGCGGACTCCAGGGCGCGGCGGGAGTCGCGCCAGTACTGGGTGAGGAAGACCAGGTCGCCGTCGCCGGTGTTGCGCAGCACGTGCGACTCGAAGGGGTCGAAGACCACGACCGTGCCCGGCTCGACCGGGTGCGGTCGTCCGTCGACGACGATCTCGCCGTGGCCGGCGACGATGACGAACATCTCCGTCTCGTCGTGCTGGTGGCTGTCCGAGGCGGCGCCGGGGACGACGCGGCCCCAGCCGGCGCCGGTGCCCAGCCCCTCGACGTCGCTCATGTCGATGCCGAATGCCTCGCAGAGCACGTTCTCGTCGTACCTGTGGATGATCACGACATGACCTTTCGGGGGGAGGGAAGCGGAAGGAGATCGGCGGTGAGCGCCGCCAGCGCGGGGGCCAGCCGGTAGCCGGAGCCGTTCGCGGCGCCGGCGAAGACGACCCGGCCGTCCTCGGTGAGCGGCCGCACCACCGGCTCCCGCGCCGGGGAGTAGGCGTCGCAGAAGACCCGGCCGGAGCGGCAGTCCTGGACCAGGCCGGGCGCGTACCGGCCGAGGATCTCCAGGGCCTCGCGCCGGTTCTCCGGGGAGAGCGTGGAGGGGACGGTGTCGGGGTCGACGTCCCATTCCTGGCAGGTGTAGCTGAACAGCCAGTGGCCGCGGTCGTGGTACGGCAGCAGGAAGGCGTCCTCCTCGTGGAGGACCACCGCTCCGTCGCCGGGGGCGGGGGGCCGCTCGATGTGCAGGGCGACGATCTTCTTCACCCTGACGCCGAGCGGCCCGGTCAGCTCCCGCCAGGCGGGGGCGGCCACCCAGGGGCCGGGGGCGAGGACCACGTGTCCCGCCTCGATCACGTCGCCCGTGCTGAGCCGCAGCCGTACCTCGCCGGCGGCCGGTTCCAGCGCGTCGACCCGAACGCCCTCGCGGAACCGGACCGCGGGACGCAGCCCGGCCGCCAGCGCCTGGGTGAGGGAATGGACGTCCGCGTACTGGCAGCCGTCGGCCTCCCAGACGTCCATGCCCTCGGGGACGCCGCCGAGGATCGCGGGGGCCGCCGTCGCCGGCCGCAGCCCGGCGTCCGGCACGTACACCTCGCGCAGTTCCGCCTCCCGGCCGGGCGGGGCGATCACCGTCATGGGCAGGCTGTGGATGGGCAGGCCGGGCTGTTCCGCCCTCAGCCGCGCGTACCGCCGCTGGCTGTCGTCGGCCATGGCCCGTACCCGGGGCGTCCCGCCCCGGGGGAAGTGCAGGCCGGCCGAGCGGCGGCTCGCGCCGCCCGCGACCGCCTCGCGCTCCAGCACGGTCACCGTGGCGTACGCGTCACGCCGGACGATCTCCCGGGCGATCAGGCAGCCCAGCACCCCGGCGCCGACGACGGCGTAGTCGGTCCTCTCCGTCATGGTCAGGCCTCCCACTGGCCGACGGCGGCCGCCTTGGTCGACCACTCGACGAAGGAGGGCAGCTGTTCGTCGGCGCGGACGCCGCACAGCCGGTCGGCGATGCGCCGGCTGCGCCAGGCGTTGAGGCTCAGGTTGGGGTCGGCGAGGCCGCGCTGGCCGCGCACGGCGTTCTGCACGAAGAGGCTGCGGTCGGCGGGCCCGTCCCAGTGGACGGCGTAGTCCTCGTCGACCCGCAGTTCCTCCCCCGACCGCTCGAGGCGGTGGGCGATCGGCGCGAGGAACTCCGTCGCGGCCGGCCGGAACCCGGTGGCCCAGACGACCACGTCCGCCTCGAAGTGGTCGGCGGCGCCGGGCTCGTCGGCGTGCCGGACGGTGAGGTCCCAGCCGCCGCCCGGGGCGCGGCTGACCTCGGTGACCTCCCGGCAGGGGTGCAGACCGATCAGGTCCTGCCGGCCGTCGATGAAGCGGTGGACGTAGATGCGCTGGTAGATCTCCCGCAGTGTCGACCCGGAGATGCCGTCGCTGGTGAGGATGTGCTCGACGTTGAGCTTGAGCCGGGTCTCCTGCTGCAGCCGGTAGAAGTGGTCGGCGTAGTCCGGCATGTAGTAGTCGTTGGTGAACGGCGTGTCGTCGATCGGGAAGTAGTTCCTGCGCCGCGAGATCCACGAGACCCGGCGGGGCAGGTCGGCGCCGGACCGGGAGATCAGGTTGCTGACGGCCTCCGCCCCGGACTGCCCGCCGCCCACCACCACGACGCGCTTGCCGCCGAGGTCGTGGGCCCAGGTCAGGAACTCGTTGACGTGGAACTGCGTGGGGCCCAGGTGCGGGCGGGCCGGCGCGGGAACCCAGGACTTGCTGCCGACGCCCACGACCACGTTGTCCGCGGTCACCTCCGCGCGGTCGGTGCGCACGACGAACCGCCCGCCCCGGAAGTCGACCTCCTGGACCGACTCGCCGAAGCGGATGTTCGGGTTGCGGGAGCTGGCCCAGGCCAGGTAGTTGCGCCACTCGCGGCGCGGAATCTCGTCGAACTGCGCGTTGAGGAAGTGGTACACGCGCCCCTGCTCGTGCAGGTAGGACATGAACGAGAACGGGGACCGGGGGTCCGCCAGACTCACCAGGTCCTTGAACATGGACACCTGGAGGGTGGTGCCGGGTATCTGCTGGTCGTCGTGCCAGCCGAAGGCCGCCCTGCGGTCCAGGAACAGGTTGGGCATGTCCGGGAGTTCGTGCAGCAGGGACGCCAGGCTGAGGTTCGCGGGTCCTACCCCGACCCCCACGCACCGGTAGTGCGCCGGGCCGGTCGCGCTCTTGTCTTGCCCCATGGTCGAGCCTCTCCTTCGATACGGGTGCGGTGATGAACCGGGGGTGGTGCGGCGGATGGTGACGAACCGGAGTTCCGGTGACGGAACGGGCCGGGCGTGCCGGGTGTGCGGGCAGGCCGAGGCCGCCGCCGGGCCCGCCGGCCCGGTGGCCGGCGGTGACGGGTGAGGTGGTGCGGGGAGGGGTGGGTGCGGCGGCGGGGGGGGTGGTGCGGTGCGGTGGTCCAGTGCCGCCGGGGGTGCGGCGCGGCGGTGGTCCAGTGCCGCTGGAGGGTGCGGCGCGGCGGTGGTCCAGTGCCGCTGGAGGGTGCGGCGCGGCGGTGGTCCAGTGCCGCCGGGGGGTGCGGTGCCGCGGTGGTCCGGTGCCGCCGGGGGGTGCGGTGCCGCGGTGGAACGGTGTCGCGGTGCGGTGTCGCGGGGGTCCGGTGGTCGTCGCGGGACCGGGCTGCGGGCCGGTGGCCCGGGTGACCGGGCCGGGGGCGTCAGCCCACCGCGGCCGGCGTCGGCGCCGTGGCCTCCTTCACGGTCTCCCGCGCGACGGCGGGGCGGCGGACGGCGGCCAGTCCGCAGACGGTGGCGGCCACCGATCCCAGGGCGACGACCGGCCACAGGATCCCGCCGTCCAGCCGCAGCAGCAGCCAGCCGCCGATGACGGGGCCGAGCGCGGTGCCCAGGCCGAACATGAAGTGGAAGCCGCCGATGTAGCGCGACCTCAGGTGCAGGGGTCCGGCACCCGAGGGGTAGGCGAACACCGAGGGGCCGCCGATGATCTCGCCGAGCGACCACACCAGCGTGCCGATGACCACGGCGGCCGGCCCGATCGGCAGCCCGTACAGCGCGACCCCCGCGCCGACCACCGCGAAGCCCAGGCCGATGGTGACCTTCAGCGGCCAGGTCTGCGCGTACTTGGTGACCAGGAGCTCGAAGGCGACGACCACGAAGCCGTTCAGGGCGACGGCGAAGGTGTACCAGAACATCGCCATGCCCACGTCCTGCATGTAGAGCGGCAGGGTCGAGGTGTACTGGACGTAGACGGCCGCGTGGCAGAAGGCGGCGACCAGGTAGAGCAGGAACCGCCGGTCCCGCAGGACGGCCGCGTAACTGCCGCGCCCGGACTCCTCGCCGTCGTCCGGCGCCCGTCCTGCCTGACCGGCCTGACCGGCCCGGGCGGGGAGCGTGGCCCGCGCGGCGACGGCGTACAGCAGCGCGAGCAGCGCCTCGCCCCAGAAGAGCAGGACGTACCCCTGTCCGCCGGCGTGGTAGAGGCCGTAGCCGACCAGCGGCGCGGCGGTCGCGCCGACGTTCAGACCGAACCGGTACATCGCGAAGATCATCACGTGGCGGTCGGGCGGCGTCAGCTCGGAGAGCAGGGTCGCCGAGGCGGGCCGGAAGAGCTGGGCGGACAGGCCGGCCAGCGCGACCGCCGTCAGCAGCAGGGGCAGACCGGGCAGGTAGAGCAGGGAGGCCGTCAGGACGGCGGTGCCGGCCATGGACACCACGGTCGCCGCGCGTACCCCGAGCCGGTCGACGGCCGTACCGCCGACGAGCGACCCCAGGACGGCTCCCGCGCCGTAGAAGCCGAGCGCCGTCACCGCGTCGCCGGGCGAGTGGCCCTCCGCGGTCAGGAACAGGACGAGGAAGATGTTGAGGAACCCGCTGAGCCGGTTGACCAGGACGCCGGCCAGCACGGTCTTCACCGCGAGCGGAGCCTCCCGCAGGGTGCCCCAGACGGTGGCCGGGGCCTTCGCGGGGCCGCCGGGTTCGCTCAGTTTCCGGTCAGACGCCACCGGTGGCCTCCTCGCGTATGGTCAGGCGCACCGCGGCCCGCACCTGCTCCTCCAGCGCGTCGAGCTCCTCGGGGGTGGGCGCGTCGATCAGGAAGGTGACCGCGCGGTCGTCGGAGCTCTCCAGCGGGCCGAGGCGGGCGCCCCGGTCCTTGAGGACCAGGACCGCGCGCAGGGTGGGC
Organism: Streptomyces sp. NPDC056600; assembly: GCF_042792855.1. NCBI lineage: Bacteria > Bacillati > Actinomycetota > Actinomycetes > Kitasatosporales > Streptomycetaceae > Streptomyces > Streptomyces sp. NPDC056600. The sequence continues at coordinate 59,876 of NZ_JBHTVQ010000030.1, read as the reverse complement.
GGCGCGTCGACCGGGCCGGCCTCCGTCTCGGGCCACATGCCGCCGTCACCGACCCACGCGGCGCTCACCCCGGGCCAGTCGACCAGGACGTCCTCGAGGACGCCCTCCTCGTGCTCCAGGTAGATCTGGCGGGCCCACCGTCGCGGCTGCGGGTACGAGGCCGTCTCCCCCAGCGCGATACGAACGATCTCCGGCTCCAGCGGGGCGCCGGTGGCCAGCTGGTACAGGGCCAGCAGGCCGTCGCCGGGAGTGCGCGCGGCGACCTCCATGAGGTGGGGCCGGCCGCCCGGCGCCAGCCGCCACTCGGCGTGCGCGATGCCGTCGCGGAAGTCCAGGGCCTCCAGCATCGCCCGGTTGGCGTCGAGCAGTTCCTGGTCCCGTCCGGGGCCGACCCCGGGGACGGAGTGGGAGAGTTCCACGAAGGTCCGGGCGGCCGACTCGGTGGTCTCCTTCCGGGTGACCGCCGCGAAGATCACCTTGCCGTCCTGGACCAGGCTCTCCACCGAGTACTCCTGGCCGGGCGCCTTCTGCTCGACCAGGACCGTCTCGTGGCCGGGGTAGGCGGCGACCACCTCGCGCAGCGCGGCGGCGTCGGCGACGGTCACCACGCCCGAACTCGAGTGCCGGGTCGCCGGCTTGGCCACCACGGGGTACTCCAGGGCGTCCGCGTCCAGCGAGCCCCGTTCACCCGGCGGCACCACCGTGGAGGCGGGGGAGAACTCCTCCAGGTACCAGCGCTGAAGGTACTTGCTGCGGCAGACCTTGGTGGCCCGCAGTCCCGGTCCGCGCAGGCCGAGGACGTCGCCGAGCAGGCCGGTGGGCTCCACCAGCGTCTCGCCCACGGCGTACGCGCCGACGATCGTGTACCGGTGGCTCCAGTCGCGGGCCCGCGCCACGAAGCCCGCGGTGAACGAGCCCTCGTGGTCCAGGGACCCGTCGACGAAGGCGATCTCGTCGACGAGCGACGCGGGGTGGCCGGGGTCGGCCATGCAGCGGCCGGCGTGCTCGCGGTAGCTCTCGGGGGTGATCAGCAGGACCTTGAGTCCGCGGTCGGCGAGCTCCCGGAGGTAGCGGGTGTTGCGGCAGACGACCCAGAAGGCCCCGGTGAGGACGAACGCCTCGGGTCGGTCGGTGCGGTTCATGCCAGGGTTCCTTCCCTGTCGTCGGCGAGCTCGGGAGCGGTCTCGTGGAACACGGCGGGCAGCCCCGCCGCCGCCAGGGAGTCCAGCCAGGAGGCGGCGTCCTCGGGCGGGGCGGGCCGGTTGGCCCCGGCCCGCAGGGTCCCGTCCAGCAGCCGGGTCACCCCGAACGCCAGGGGCAGCGAGACGCACCGGGCCATCGCGCTCTCGTCGGCCTCGCCGGTGACGTCCAGCAGGTAGGAGCCCTGCCAGCGGGCGCCGGAGGCGGCCCGGACGTCCAGCGCGACGGTGAGCACCACCCGGTCGCGGTCGGTCGCGGTGGTGGGGTGACGGGCGGCCAGCTCGGCGGCCAGCTCCCGCAGGCGCCGCTCGTCGCCGCCTCGCACGGTGGCGAACACGCCCTTCCAGGCGTCGTGCCAGCCGGCGTTGCGCAGGGTTCCGCGGACGAAGGTGCGCAGCCGCCAGCCCTCGGGTATCCCGTACTGGCCGACGAAGGGCACGCTGTCGCGGTTGGGGTAGACCTCGAACTCCTCCCCGTCCAGCCGGTGGACGCGGGTGGCCTCCCAGGGACGCTCGACGGTGCGGACCTCGCCGCCGTGCACGTGGCGGGCGGGCGTGCCCAGCGCCGCGAGCACCCCGTACGGCGCCCAGCTGAAGCGGTAGCGGAAGTCGTTGGGGACGGCGGGGACCCCGCCGCAGTAGGAGACGAGGTCGGCGCTCTCGGCGGTGTCGCCGACCGCCTCGCGGGCGAGCTCCACCAGCCGGTGGGCCATCAGGTGGTCCACCCCCGGGTCGATCCCCGCCTCGGCGAGCACCGCCAGGCCCTGGGCGCCCGCCTCGGCGGCCAGGCCGGCGAGTTCGTCCGACAGGTAGCTGGTGCAGGCGAAGTGGGCGCGCGCGGCCAACGCGGTCCGCAGCAGCCGCGGGTGCTCGCCCGCGGGCAGCATCGACACGACGACGTCCCCGGGGCCCAGCGCGGCGGCGAGCGCCTCGTCGGTGAGGGCACGGGTCTCCGCGCGGCCGGCGAGGCCCAGCGCGTCGAGGCGGGCGGCGGCCCGCTCGGCGGTCCTGTCCCACAGGACGACCCGGGCGGCCCGGTCGCAGACCAGCCGCAGTCCGGACGCCCCGGTGGACAGCCCGGTGCCGATCCAGTGCACGACGCCGCTCGCCGGCGCCGCCTCCGGCCCGGGCTCCTGCGCGGGCCTCGTCTGCGGGGTGCGGTCAGCGGACATGGCTCTCCCTCTCGTTGTGGTCGTCGGCGGTGGTGGTGACGACGGAGGCGACGGCGGTCTCGAACGTGCGCAGGGCGCGCCGCCACGCCGGGCCGCTCCCACCGAGCAGGGCCAGCTGCGGGGTCAGCTCCGCCGAGAAGGCGCGGCTGCTCTCGGCGGGCAGGAGCGACGGCAGGTTGTCGATGGCGACGATCTCGGCGGGCGGGCCGTCGCAGGCCAGCGGACGCACCGGGCTGTCCCAGTCGGTGACCTGGTCGTAGACCGGCAGGACGTTGCACTCGGAGGTCACGTCGCAGGTGACGTCGGAGACCAGGGAGAGCCGGCGTCCCGGTGCGTCCAGGTCCTCGCGGCGCAGGAAGGGCGGCACCGGCCGGGTGGTCAGCACGGTGTTCACCAGGAGGTCGTGGCCGAGCAGTGCCCGGCGGTCCAGGTCGCGGGTCTCCTCGACGTCCCACCGGGTGGCGTCCACCCCGCCGGCCGCCAGCGCGTCGCAGGCGCCCCGGCCGCAGCGGCCGAGCGCCCCGATCACCAGGGCCCGGCAGTCCTGGTCCGCTCCCTCGCGCAGCAGGGCGTCCAGCTCCTCCTTGGCGAGCGGCCGCAGCGGCGGCTTGAGCATGCCCCGGCGGTGCAGCAGGGCGAGCGCCGCGCCGACGTAGCCGGCCCAGTAGCCGAAGGCCGCGAGACGGCGGCCGTCCTCGTCGACCAGGTACTCCAGGTCGAGCAGCGCGCCCCCGCCGGCGGCGAACCGCCCCAGCAGTTCGCCCGCGCCCTCCTGCCCCTTGTAGGCGTGGCCGAAGAAGATGTGACGGTGCTCCAGACGGGCCGGTGCGGCGGGGAGTTCCTTGAGGCCCAGGACGTAGGCGTCGCGCGGGGCGTCGGTCCAGCTTCCGGCGGGGGCGGTGCGGCAGCCGGCGGCGGCGTACTCCTCCAGGGGGAAGACGCGCCGGTCGGACTCCTCGACGGTGATCGCGACGCCCTGGCGGACCAGTCGTCCGGCGTCCTCGGGGACGAGCGGGGCGCGTCGCTCGCTGGCGCGGGTCTCGTGCCGCATCCACAGGTGCGGGGTCTCCGGCATGGTCGCGGAACCTTCTCTCTCGGCGGTGACGTGCGAAGGGCGGTCGGAGGGGCGGTCGGAGGACCGGTCGGTGGTCACAGGACGGGGATGCGGGCGTTGGCCAGCGGGCGGTAGGCGGGTGCGGCGGGCAGCGTGGCCGGGTCGAAGCCGGCTGCCAGGAGCTCCTGGACGACGGCCCGGGCGACGGTGACGGCGAGCGTCCGGCCGGGGCAGGCGTGGGCCCCGGCGCCGAAGGTCAGCACCACCGGGTTCGTCCGGTCGGGCCGGAAGCGGGCGGGGTCGGGGTTGACGGCGGGGTCGCGGTTGGCGGCGGCGAGGACCACCAGGACCTGCTGGCCGGGGAGGATCTCGGCGTCGCCGTGACGGAAGGGGGCGGCGGCGAAGCGGCGGGTGTTCTGGATGGGGGCGTCGTGCCGGGCGACCTCGGCGACGAACGCGTCCGCGCCGTCCGGTCCTTCCGGCATGCGTTCTCCCCGGGCGAGGGCGAGCAGGGTGTTCCCGACGAGTCCGGCCGTGGCGTCGTAGGTCTGGGACAGGAAGCCGACGGCGTTGGCCAGCAGCGGGGCGGTCCTGGTCCAGGAGTGGCTGCGGGCCGCGGCCACCAGGGCGGCGAGGAGTCCTCCCTCCTCCTTCTCCAGGGCGGGACCGAGGAGGTCCTGGAGCCGGGCGGCCGCGGTGGCCGCGGCGGCCTGCTGCGGCGGTGTCGCGGAGGCCGGGACGCACTGGACGAAGTCGCCGACGAGGCGGGCGGCCTCCGCGCTCCGTCCCTGGTCGAGGCCGCACAGGGAGGCGACCGTGCGGGCCGGCACGGAGAACATCAGGTCCTCGAGCAGGGCCGCGTCGAAGCCCTCCGCCAGGCGGGCCCGGGTGTGCCCGGCAGCGGTCCGTGCGGCGGCCTGCGCGTCCGCCTCGCCGAGCGCCTGGGCCACCACCTGCTTGAGGCGGTGCTGGAGTCCGCCGTCGGTCATCCGCACCAGGTCGCCGAAGACCTCGCCGGCCGCGGTGCCGCGGATCCCGGTCGGGACCGGCTCCTGGGGCGGGCGCACCCTCAGCTGCCCGGCCCGCAGCACCGCGCCCACCGCGGCGGCGTCGTACGCCACCCACGCGCCGACTCTCTCGTCGTACGCCAGGGGGCGTTCGGCCACCAGGGCGGCGTAGTAGGGGTAGGGGTCGGTCGTCCGGACGGCTTCGACGGGGGTGGTCACCGGGGTTCTCCTCGGTCGGCGGCGCGGTGGCGGTCGGACCACGGCGCGGTCGGCGGTACGGCGCGGTCGGCGGTACGGCGCGGTCGGCGGTACGGCGCGGTCGGCGGGCGGATCGGCTCGGCCCGCCTGGGCGGGGGGATCGGGGACGGGCGGGGCGCTCGGCCTCAGGGCGGGGACATCGGGTGCTGCTGGGCGAACCGGCCCGGCTGGGCGGCGAGTTCGGACGCAGGGCGGGTCTGTTGCGCCCGCCTGGGCGGGGGGCGGGTGGCGAGCGGGTCGCTCGGGCCGTCAGGGCGGATGGGGGTCGGAGGGCGGAGGGCTCGGCTCCGCCCGTGAGGGCGGGGGCCACGGGCGGTCTCGGGGTGGCCGGCGGCGGTTCGGGCCGTGTGGCGGCGGCGTCAAGTGGGCCACCGGCCACGGCGGCGGGCCCGCCGTCAGGGGGTCAGGTCCGCCGCGGCGCGGTCCGCCCGGCGTGTGTCGAGCGCCCCGGCTATGGCCAGCCGCAGCACCTCCGAGGTCCCCTCGTAGACCCGCAGCGAGCGGATCTGCCGGTACAGCCGCTCGGTGACGCTGTCCCGGACCAGCCCGGACGCGCCCAGCAGCTGCACCGCGGAGTCGACGACACGCTGCGCCTCCTCGGTCGCGTGCAGCTTGGCGATGTTGGAGTGGTGGGCGAAGCGGCGGTTGCCGCGGTCGGCCTCCCAGGCGGCGCGGGCCACCAGCAGCGCGGCCGCGTCGAGTGAGACCTCCATGTCCGCCAGGACCGCCTTCGTCAGCTGCTGGTCGGCGAGGAGCCCGCCGGCCACCCGTCGGGTCCGGGCCCGCGCCAGCGCGGTGTCGGCCGCCCGCCGGGCGAAGCCGAGCGCCGCCGCCCCCACGGTCATCCGGAACCGCTCCAGCAGGTCCATGGCGACGACGAATCCCCGTCCCGGCCTGCCCAGTACGGCGTCCGCGGGCAGCCGGCAGCCGGTGAACGAGAGGTGGGCGAACGATCTCGGGGCGAGCGGCTCCAGGGGCAGGACCTCGAGGCCGGGCGTGGACCGCGGGACCAGGAAGGTGGTCAGCCCGAGCGCGCCGGGCGCTGTGCCGGTGCGTGCCACGACCACGAAGACGTCGGCGATCGTGCCGTTGGCGATCCACGCCTTGCGGCCGTCGAGCACGTAGCCGCCGTCCTCGTCGGGCGCGGCCCGCAGTTCCACGGCCGCCACGTCGCTCCCCGCCTGTTCCTCGGAGACGGCGAAGGCTCCGACCAGTTCCCCGGTGGCCATCCGGGGCAGGTACGTCCTCTTCTGTTCGTCGCTGCCGAAGCGGATCACCGGCGTCGCGGACAGCGCCTGGATGGAGAAGGCGAAGTCGGCCAGGTCCTCGGCGTAGGCGAGGGCCTCCCGCGTCAGGCAGAGGGCACGCAGGTCCCCGGGGTGCGTCCGGCCGGCGGCCGGGTCGAGGAAGGAGAGCAGGCCGGCCTCGCCGAGCCGGCGCACCAGCGTCAGCCCGGCCTTGTCGGGGTCCTCCTCCCGGACCGAGCGCCACAACGGGGCGTTGTCGTCGCACCAGACGCCGACGGCCCGGGCGAGGTCGCGGTGGCTGTCGTCGTAGAAGGGAAGCGCGAGGACTTCCGGGTCGAAGCTCGTGGCGGGTTCCATGATCCTGGTCCTTCTCCGGTGGTCGGTCCGGGAACGGTCGGCCCGGTGGCCGGGCGGCGGGTCAGATGAGCAGCTCGGCCTCCTCCTGCTGCTCCTGCTCCTGCTCCCGTGCCTGCCGGACCAGGTGGTGCTCGACGAAGTAGGCGAAGGAGGCGTAGCCGCGCCACACCCGGCGCCACTCGCGCTGGACGGCCTCCTCGCCGGAGCGGCGTCGCACGTCCTCCAGGTAGGAGACGACGATGTCCGCGGACTGACGGGCGTGCCCCGCCGAGAAGTTGTCGATCGACAGGTGCGCCTCCTCGTAGGAGACGTCGAAGTTGTGGCGGCGCAGTTTCTGTATCTCGTGCAGCCGCATCTCGCCGAGACCGAACATCTCGATGCCCAGGTTGTAGCCGAGGATCTCGTTGTAGAGGCTGTCCGGGAACAGCGACAGGCACAGCTGGTGGAGCGAGAAGCCGTAGAGGTGGTCGGGCAGGTCGCCCTGGTCCAGGAACTCGGCCTCGCGGATGTGCGGCAGGTGGATGTCCATGCTGGCCAGCACCTGGTGGATCAGGGTGATGTGGTTCTTGGCCAGGTCGCCGCGGCCCATCTCGTCGGCGTAGATGGAGAAGAGCATCGCGTCGCTGCGCCGGTCGCTGCGCCCGAGGTTGCCGATGCGGTGGGCCCAGGCGCCGTCGACCAGGCTGCCGAGGGCGTAGGTGGTCTGCTGGAAGACGACCTCGTCGCGGTCGGGGATCTCGGTGAGCGGCCGGTAGGGGTCGACCAGCTTGTCCCAGTAGACGCGGTCGACGCGCTCCATGAGCGCCTCGGGGGTGTAGTCGAAGTACGAGGCGTCGGTCAGCTTGCCGCCGCTGCCGTGCCGGAAGAGGATCTCGGCGTCCCGCAGCCCGGACTCGGCCAGCCGCCTGGCCACCGGGAGGATGTGCGGGTACTGCTCGACGTTGACGACGCGGTGCAGCAGGTGCCGGTCGTCGAGGCCGACCGGGGCGTCCTCCAGCACCAGCCGCGCCGGCCGGAGCGCGCGGAGCGCCGCGGCCCGCTCCTCGAACCGGGCGTCGCCCGCCGTCTCGGGCGCGAAGTCGAGACCGGGGCTCTCCCCGGCGGCGATGGCCCGGCTCCACTCGGTGAAGACGGCGGCCTCACGCTCGTCGAAGATCCCGAACATCGGGCCGCCGAACTTGATCGACTTCAGGAAGCGGCACGATCCGTCGGCGTCGGTCCTCATCTGCCGGGACTCGCGGAACTGGGCGACGAACTCCCGCAGGTCGAGGTCCGGGTCGCCGAGCCAGTCCGCCAGCCGCCGCTTGCCCACCCGCACGCCGCGGTGCTGCCGCCCGGCGAACGCCGCGTGCCGCTCCACGATGCGGGCCACCCTCCCCTCCAGGGAGAGTCCGTCGTGCCGGTCGGCGAGTTCGGTCAGGGTCCGGACGTGTTCCCGCTCGAGGTCGTGGACGAGGGCGACGGCGCGGAGCATCCGGGCCCGGTCGTCCTCGCCGGTGGGCGACTTCCCGGCGAGCAGCAGGTACTCCTCCACCAGCGGCCGGACGTCCTCCTCCGCCAGCAGCGGCTCGTCGCCCAGGAGCAGGGAGTCGGTCCCGAGGGCGGCCATGGCGTAGTGCACGCCGACCACTTCGGGGAGGAAGGAGGCCGGGAGCCGGGAGAGGGCGAGGTGGAAGGCGGCGATCAGGGCGGTGAGCGGCCGGGCCTCGGTCTCCCGGAGGAAGCCGGCGGACTCGACCGCCGGCACGTGGACGTGCTGCTGCGCCAGGGAGCGACGGCTGCGGGCGAGCTGTCCGCGTGCGAACTCGCCCTCGCCCTGCAGGACCCAGTGGTGTCCGAAGAGCCGGTTGACGACGACCGCGGGCTGGGTGGCGGCCTGGGAGACGGTGTCGAGCCAGCAGGCGCCGAGCAGGGTGAGGGGCGTGCGCTGCCGCAGGACCAGCTCGCGGGTCTCCCGGGGCCTGTCCCGCAGGGCGCGCACGGCGGGAGCGATCTCGCGCCGGACGCCTGCCGTCCAGGCCGCGACGTCCGCCGCGTCCAGGGGCTGCGGCGCGGGCGCCTCGGCGGAGGCAAGGAAGGACTCCACCACGTGGAGGGCGAGCAGCAGGGTGGTCTCGCTCTCCTGGTCCGCGAGCAGCCGGCCGAAGAGGGCCTCGGGCGGGCCGGCGACGATCTTCGCGGCCTCCTCGGCGGCCTTCGGCCCGAAGTGGCGGGGGCCCCGGGGCAGCGAGGTCATGCCGTCGGGCAGGGCGAATGCGGTGCTGGCGTTCATCGTGACTCCCCGGTCTCGTCCGCCTGGGTGGCGGGTCGCCGAGCCGTGTCCCCGGCCGACCCCTGGGTCTGGTGTTCCTGCGGGCCGGGCGCGGGGGCGGCCGGCCGCCTGCGCAGCAGCAGTCCGATCCGGACCCCGGGCACGCTCGCCGCGAGCAGGTAGCTGCCGCCGTCCTTGACCTGGCCCGCGCGGGCCCGGTCGACGAGGTTGATGAGCGGATCGGCGGCGAAGCAGTGGCCGAACCTCGGTATGTTCTCCAGCCAGAGCTGGTCCTTGGTGAACCCGGCCTGCCGCTCCTTCAGGACCACCAGCGGCTTGAAGAGGTTCAGGTGCAGGACCCCGTCGATGTCACCGGTCTTCATCTCGGCGGCGTGCAGGATCCGTTCGTTGACCGTGCGGGAGAGCACGGAGCTGACCTCGTTGGTCCACTCCAGCTCGCGGCGGTCCTGGGCGGAGGCGCCGGCGACCATCTCGTAGGCGTCCGGCCCCAGCGGGTCGGCGCTCACCAGGGCGGAGGCCGCCCCGTCGCTGAAGAGCGCGAACTTCTCCAGCCGCCGCGACTCGTCCGTCACCCGGTCGGTGGTGACCACCAGCACCGTGCGGTGCTGGCCCGAGGCCACCAGCGCCTGGGCCAGGCGCAGGCCGGCCAGCAGGTTGGTGCACCGGTTGAGCGTGACGCCGGTGAACGCGGCGTTCTCCAGGCCGAGGCCGTCCAGGATCTCCTGGACGAACCGGCCGTGGGTACGGGGGCCGCCCGGGAAGCGGGTGGAGCACAGGACGAGGCAGTCGACGTCCGACGGGTCCGTCCCGCTCGCCCGCAGCGTCTCCAGGCCGGCGCGCACGGCGAGACCCTGCAAGGTCTCGGCGGTCCGCCGCACCGTGCCCCACCCCCACAGCGCGGCCCGCGGCGGCATGCCGAACTCCCGGGCCCGGTCGGCGAGATCCTCGACCACGGTGTGGTCGAGCTCCTTCTCGCCCAGGACGTAGGAGGGGGCGGACAGGTGTAAGGAGGCGGTCCCGCCCCGGCCGGCGCCGTCCGGCGCGCCGGCGGGTGCGGTGCTTCCGGCCGGGACACCGGCGGGCGGGGCGCTCGCGGCGCGGGGGCTCGCGGTGCGGGGGGCGGGCGTTCGGGGGCTACGGGTCGGCGTGTTCGGGCTTCGCTCGCCCGGGGTTCGCGTGCTCACGGCGTTCGGTCCTCCTGAGGGCCGGGCGGGAGCTCGGCCGCCATCATCGTGTTGACCTCGGCGTACGGGAGTGCGTCGGCTCCGAAGGTGAAGGAGCCGTGGGTCCTGATCTCCTGCGCGGCGCGGACGAGCGCGCCGATCGCGGCCCGGGCCATGGCGGAGCCGACGCTGATGCGACGGACCCCCAGCGCGCCCAGTTCCTCGACGGTGAGCGCGAGGGCGGGCGCCCCCAGCAGCACGTTGACCGGCCGGTCGACCGCGGCGCAGACGGTGCGGATCGCCTCCGCGTCCGGCAGCCCGGGGGCGTAGAGGACGTCCGCGCCGGCCTCCTGGTAGGCCCGCAACCGGCGGACGGTGTCGGGCAGGTCGGGCCTGCCCTGGAAGAAGTTCTCGGCACGGGCGGTGACGGTGAAGGGGAAGTCGAGCGCCCGCGCGGCCTCCACCGCCGCGGCGACCCGTTCGACCGCCTCCTCCAGCGGCCTGACCGGGTCGTCCGGCCGGCCCGTGGAGTCCTCGACGGAGCCGCCGACCAGCCCTGCGGCGGCGGCCCGGCGGACGGTCTCGGCCACCTCCTGCGGGGTCTCGCCGAAGCCGCTCTCCAGGTCGGCGGTGACCGGCAGCGAGGTCGCCTCGACGATGCTCCGGGCGTTCTCCAGGATCTCCTCCCGGCCGAGCCGTCCCTCGCCGTCCGGCACTCCCCGGCTGTAGGCGAGGCCGGCGCCGGTGGTCGCGAGCGCGGAGAATCCGAGGGCGCCCAGGATGCGCGCGGTGCCCGCGTCCCACGGGTTGGGGACGACGAACGGCACGTCCGCCTCGTGGAGTCGGCGGAAGGCCGCGGCTCGTCGCTGCTGGTCGGTGGAGGCCGGGTTCACGGCGGGTCCTCTCTGCGCTTCTCGCGCCGGTGCTGGTGGAGGCGTGCGGGGCTCAGACAACCTCCACATGCTCCCCGCAGGGGGCCGTTCGGTGATCAACCGCCCGGACGAGTGGCCGCAGGACGTCGGTGACGAGGGCGGGGGCGTCCTCGAAGTAGAAGTGGCCGCCGGGCACCTGGTGCGCCACCGGGGGGTGGACGCTCTCGCGCGCCCACGGCTCGAGGGCGGCGGCGTCGACGTGCGGGTCGTCCGTTCCGTTGATCAGGGTCACCGGCGCGGTGAGAGGGGCCGACGGCCGGTACGTGTACCGGGCGACCGTGCGGAAGTCGGAGCGCAGGTGGGGCAGCAGCAGTTCCTGCAATGCCTCGTCGGCGACGACCTCGGGGGGCAGTCCGCCGAAGAAGCCGACCGCCTCGGTGAAGGCGGGGCCGTCCAGCCGCGCGGTCTCCACCACGCGCCGGGTCGGCAGCAGGGCCGGGGCGGAGCATCCGGAGGCGACGAGGTGGCACGGTCCGGCCGAGGGCCCGAGGCGTCGGGCCACCTCGAAGGCGAGGACGGCGCCGAAGCTGTGTCCGAAGAGGAGGAAGGGTCCGCCGGTGCCGGCGATGGCCTCGGCCGCGCCGTCGGCGAGGTCCGCCACGCTCTCGAGCGGGGTCTCGCGGAAGCGGTGTCCGCGGCCGGGATGGCAGACGCCGACGATCTCGGCATCGCCCGCCAGGTCCGGCTGCCAGCGGAGGAAGGACTTCGCGTTGCCGCCCGCGTGGGGGAAGCAGTAGACGCGCACGGCCGGCCTGGGGGCGTCCGGTCGAGTCACGAACCAGGGGGAGGTGGTCATCGCGGGCTGTCCTTCGCTCTCTCGTGGCGGGGAGGGGTGAGTGCTCAGGGGGAGGGGACGGGGCTGGGGGCCGGGCTGGGCCCGTTCCAGCCGACGTCGTCGAGGGAGCCGGCCGTGACGGTGCCCTTCCGGTTCCAGCCGACGTCCCCGAGGGGCTCGCCGTCGGCCAGGACCGTGGAGAGCGCCGGGGTGACCGCGGCGAGGGCCGACGCGGCGAGCAGCGCGGCCGCGGCGAGGGTCCTGCGCACCGTGAAGGTGCGGGTGGGGGACGCGGGAGTGGCGGACGTGGTGGACGTGCGGTTCGACTGTGTCCGGAAGGCGCTCTTGTTTTCGGGCATGGCGGTCCGATCTCCTCTTTGAAAACTGAACGAATAAAGGCCGACGAGGGCGACGCGAATGCGAATCGATTACGGAATCGGCTGCTCCAGGTCCGCTCCGATCCCGCACCGCTCACTCTTCCTTGCCGCAGCCGCGAATCGGAGCCCTAAGATGTCTCAGGTATCGGCACTGCTGGAACCCGAGGCATCCAAAGCATGAGAAAACAGGCAATCCGGGCACCCCGCGAGAGGAGCGCGAAGTGACGGAAGGTGCAGATCGGGACTTACCGACACGCAGCGGCCCCGACCCGTCCGCCGGCCGGGAGGACCTCGAGTCCGCGATGCGGTCCATCACGGAGCAGTTGGGCGTTCTGTCCCGGCTTGCCGAGGCACGGTCGGCCGGCGACCCGGTGTCGCCGCCACCCCCTCCGGAACCCGCCCGGACCGTGCCCGCCATCGCGTACCTGCACGGCCTCGACGCCATCAACGAGGCGATCGGGGCGGCCCTGGCGGGCGCCCGCACGGAGATCCTCACTGCTCAGCCGGACGGTCCGCGCCCCGGACCGGTCCTGGACAAGGCGCTGGAGTCGGTCCGCAGACACATCGAGGCGGGCGTCTGCATGCGGACCCTGTACCAGCACACGACGCGTTTCGACGAAACGACCAAGCAATACGTCAGGGCGGTGACGCAGTTCGGGGTTCGCGTGCGAACTCTCGCCGAATTCTTCGACCGTCTCATCATCGTCGACGACGCCGTGGCATTCATTTCGGCGAACGAGAGCCGCACCACCGGTCTCGCCATTCGGGAAACCGCGATTGTGCGGTTCCTGAGGGACACCTTCGAGCGCTCCTGGGACCGGGCCAAGGATTTCCCCTTCGTCCCGCTGCACGCCTCCGAGGCCGCCAAGGAGGTCATCCCGTCACTGCGCGACTCGATCAGCAGCCTGCTGGTGGCCGGCTACTCGGACAAACGCATCGCCCGCCGCCTGGGCATCAGCGAGCGGTCCCTCCAGGGCCACATCGCCGCGCTGAAAACCCAGCTGGGGGCGGACACCCGGGTCCAGCTCGGCTATCTGCTGGGCCGCAACGAGACCGAGATCGTCGTCTGACCCCGCCGCCGGGCGGTCCTGTCGCACGGCGGTCCTGTCGCACGGCGGTCCTGTCACACGGCGGGCCCCCCGCACGGCGGGCCTCGCGCATACGGAAGGCGCGACCCCCAAACCGTGCCGGGGCGCGCCCTACCTGCAGGGGGGGAGGGGGGCGCGGCGGGCGCCGCCCGGTCCGGGCGCG
>NZ_JBHTVQ010000030.1:0-46802 GCF_042792855.1 Streptomyces sp. NPDC056600 | reverse complement strand
CTCGCCTGGTCCTGTCGCCGGGCGGCCCTCCCCCCGGGGGGCCCCCCCGGCGGGGGGGCCCGGCCCTTTGGCTCGGCGCGCCCCTCAATCCTGCCGGGGCCGCGCCTTCCGTGCAGTGGGGGACGGGGACGCGTCTGCGCCCTCCGGGACGGTCAGCGCCCGGAGTCGGTGCGCACCCCGTCCGGTTCGGTTCCTTCGGCGCCCGCCTCGCCCGCCACCTCCGGTGTCGCCGCGGCCGTCCCGGCGCGGGTCCGTGCCGCGGGTCGCCGCATCCGGGAGACCGCCACGCCCGCCAGGCACACCGCGCCGCCGAGCAGGGTGAGCCAGCCGGGCACCTCGTCCAGGGCGATCCACGAGATCAGCACCACGACCGCGGGCACCGCGTAGGTGGTGGCGCCCAGCGAGCCGGCGCTGATCCGCGACAGCGCGTAGGCCCAGGTGCTGAAGGCCAGCGCCGTCGGGAAGACCCCCAGGTAGACGACGTTCAGGGTGGCCGTGGCGGGGGCCGTGCCCAGGTCGCGCACCAGCTGGCCGGCGAATGGCAGGCAGACGACCGCGCCGATCAGGCAGCCGAAGGTGGTGACCTGCATGGGGGTCGCGTGCTTCAGCGCCGGCTTCTGCGAGACCACGCCGCCGCCGTAGGCGAGGGCGGCCAGGAGGCAGAGCAGCACGCCCAGCGTCGAGGACTCCCCCTCCCCCGACATCGAGAGACCGACCACCACCGCGCCGGCGAACGACACGGCCATTCCCGCCAGCAGCATGGGCGGGAACCCCTCCTTGAGCAGCCAGCCGCCGAGCAACGCGATGACGAGCGGCCCGATGTTGACCACCATCGCCGCGGTTCCGGCGTCGACCAGTTGCTCGCCCCAGTTCAGCAGCACCATGTAGCCGCCGAACCAGAGCACCCCCGAACACGCGATGCCCGGCCAGGCCTTGCGCGACGGCAGTCCGCCCCTGGTCGCCAGGAGGACGGCCACCAGGACGAGGGAGCCCGACAGGAGCCTGCCCAGGGCCAGCGCCCCGGGGGAGAAGTAGTCGGCGCACGCACGGATCGACACGAAGGCGGAGGCCCACAGGAACACGGTGACGGAAGCGGCGAGCAGGACACGCGGCTCTAAGGCCTGCGACTGCTTGTTGCTGGTGGAAGACATGCGTCCATCTAATCCCATGTGCATGTCACCGATCAGGGGATGCGGGCGGTGCTGGCGGAGTCTTCACCCGATCCGGCGGAAGCCCGGGGTCCCGGACGGAAGTCCGGGGGAAGCCTGGGGCAGACGAGTCGGGCTGTACGCCGGGTTCTGTTCCGACGGGGCCTCGCGGTCCCGTCGGCGACGGCCATCCATCTACGACCGGCGTTGCCACCGGCCTCCAGCGGTCTACCCGCGGACATCGGGCGGGCCGCCCTCGATCGTCCGCGCAGGGCGCCCTCCTCACGGAGGATGCCCCTCTTGACCTTGCTCCAGGTGGGGTTTACCTAGCTGCCCAGGTCACCCTGGGCACTGGTGGTCTCTTACACCACCGTTTCACCCTTACCGAGGACCGAGGTCCCCGGCGGTTTGCTTTCTGTGGCACTGTCCCGCGGGTCACCCCGGGTGGCCGTTAGCCACCACCCTGCCCTGTGGAGCCCGGACGTTCCTCGGGAGCGCCCTGAGGCACTCACGCGGCCGCCCGCCCGGCTCGTCTGCCGTGGGGACCATGCTACCGGGCCGGGGCGGGCCCCCCGACCGGGCGGAGCGCGGACAGGTCAGAGGAACTCGGAGGTGTCGAGCTCGAAGCCGAACGGCTCGGGGAGCGCGACGGGCTTGCCGAAGGGCCCCTTGACCGCCTGGAGGTAATCGTCGGCCTCGGGCTCGCTGAAAAGGGTGAGTGAGGAGAATTCGCGGTCCACGAGGAGGTAGAGCGGGACCCCGCCGCGGGCGTAGCAGCGCAACTTGGCCTCCCGGTCCGTCGTCGCGCGTGACGACGTCACTTCGACGACCAGGGCGACACCGTCGCACGGCATCCAGGAGCCGGCCCCGCGGAAGAGGCGCAGCACTGCGGGGGCGAAGGTGCCGTCGGGGATCACGTGGTTCTTCGGGCACGCCCCACCGCTGCTCAGCCTCAGGCCCTTGTTGCCGGAGTAGTCCATGTCGATGCGCGATTGCCTGATCACCTGCTTGACGATCAGGTTGATGCAGTCCTCGTGGTCCCCGTCGGGCGGTGGCGTCACGACGATCTCCCCCTCGATCAGCTCCGCCCGGAAGCCCTCCGGGGTGTCCAGGGCGAGGAAGCCTTCGAGCACGACGTCACTGTGCGTGAGCGGCTCGTGTGCCATGGCGGTCATGTCACGCCCTCCGTTCGGTCGCTCACCAGAGTCGGACATGTGCTGATCACCGTCCCGGAGATCGAGGTGCTGTCCCTCGATCGTGGCACAGGGCGGTGGGCCCGCACCACGGAACACCACGCAGGCCGCGCGTCGTAGGCTGGCTGGGTTCCGCGATCCCTGAAGGAGTCCCCCGTGCTCGTCCTGCTGCCCCCGTCCGAAGGCAAGGCGCCGTCCGGTGACGGCGCCCCGGTGCGGCTGGAGTCGTTGTCGCTGCCCGGCCTGAACGGGGCCCGGCGGGCGGTGCTGGAGGAACTGGTGGAGCTGTGCTCCGGCGACGAGGAGAAGGCCCGTGAGGTGCTCGGGCTGAGCGAAGGGCTGCGCGGGGAGGTCGGCAAGAACGCGGGGCTGCTGACGGCGGGGGCGCGGCCGGCCGGGGAGATCTACACGGGCGTGCTGTACGACGCGCTGGGGCTCGCCGGTCTGGACGACGCCGCCCGGGAGCGGGCCGCACGGCAGCTGCTGGTGTTCTCCGGGCTGTGGGGCGCGGTGGGCGTGGGCGACGCCATCCCGTCGTACCGCTGCTCGATGGGGGTGAAGCTGCCGGGCACCGGTGCGCTGGCCGCGCACTGGCGCGGGCCGATGGCCGGGGCGATGCCCGAGGTGGCCGGGGACGGGCTGGTGCTGGACCTGCGCTCGTCGGCGTACGCGGCCGCGTGGAAGCCGAAGGGCGAGGTCGCGGGGCGGACCGCCACGGTGCGGGTGCTGCATGCGCAGCTGGTGGACGGCGTGGAGAAGCGGTCCGTGGTGAGCCACTTCAACAAGGCGACGAAGGGGCGGATCGTGCGCGCCCTGCTGACCGGGGGCGTGGACCCCCAGGACCCGGCGGAGCTGGTGGAGGCGCTGCGGGACCTCGGCCACACGGTGGAGGCGGAGCCTCCGGCGAAGGCGGGGAAGCCGTGGGCGCTGGACGTGGTGGTGCGGGAGATCCACTAGCCGCTCCGTCGGCGCCCCTCGGTGCCGTGCCTACCGCAGGTGCGAGGTGTCGTTGAAGAGGCGGAGGCTGGCGTTGCCGTCGGCGTAGTGGGCGACGGCCGAGATCGAGGCGGCGGAGAGCTCCATGCGGAACAGGGCCTCCGGCGGTGCGCCGAGCGCGAGGCGGACCAGGGTCTTGATGGGCGTCACGTGGGTGACCAGCAGGACCGTGCGGCCCGCGTGGGCGGCGATCAGGCGGTCGCGGGCCTCCTCGACCCGCACGGCGGTGGCGTTGAAGCTCTCGCCGCCCCCGGTGGGACGGGCGTCGGGCGAGGCCAGCCAGGCGTCCAGGTCCTCGGGGTGACGCTCCATGACCTCGGCGAAGGTGAGGCCCTCCCAGGCGCCGAAGTCGGTCTCGCGCAGGCCCTCGTCGACGGTGACGTCGAGGCCGAGGCGGTCGGCGACGACGGCGGCGGTCTCGCGGGTGCGGGCCAGCGGGGAGCTGACGATCGCCTGCACGGTGCCGCGGGCGGCCAGGAGCCGGGCGGCGCGGCGTGCCTGCTCGAGGCCCACCTCGGAGAGGGACGGGTCGGTGCCGCCACTGCCGGAGAACCGCTTCTGCGGGGTCAGCGGGGTCTCGCCGTGGCGGAGCAGGACGAGCGTGGCCGGGGCGCCGAGGTCGGGGGTGGACCAGCCCTGCCGGGGGGCTGCCTGCGCGTCGGTGGCCTTGCGCGGAGCGTCCGGCCGGTGAACACCCTGCGGGGCCTCCTGCTGCTGGGCGTCCGGCTGGGGGGCGGCCCGCTGGAGGGCGTCCGGCTGCGGAGCCTCCCGGACGGCGGCCTCGGTGGATCCCGGGGCCTCTGCGGATGCGGCAGCCTCGGCGGATCCCGGGGCCTCGGTGGATCCGGGGGCCGCGCTGGTTCCGGGGCCCTCGGCGCGGGCGGCGCCCCCGGCCGCTGCGGGGCTCTCGGCCGGCTTCGCCGCCACGCCCGCGGCGGCGCGCAGGTCGGCGAGGTGCTTCTCGGTGGGGGCCGGACGCCCGGACGGCATCCACGCCTCCCCCCGCGCGCCCGCGTCCATCGCCTCGTTGGCGAGACGGTCGGCGCGCTTGTTCTCCTTGCGCGGGATCCACTCGTAGGTGACGTTCCCGCCCGGCAGGACGCCGCGCGCCTCCTCGGCGAGCGGCGCGAGGCCGGGGTGCTTGATCTTCCAGCGGCCGGACATCTGCTCGACGACCAGCTTGGAGTCCATGCGGACGCGGACCGACACCTCGCCGCCCGACGCGGACTCGGCGGCGGCGAGTTCCCGCACGGCGCGCAGGCCGGCCACCAGGCCGCTGTACTCGGCCACGTTGTTGGTGGTGACGCCCAGGTACTCGGCGGTCTCGGCGAGGACCTCGCCGGTCACCGCGTCGGCCACCACCGCGCCGTAGCCGGCGGGCCCCGGGTTGCCCCGGGACCCGCCGTCGGCCTCGATCACGAACTCCCGCACGCGCAGCGCCCCTTGGAAGGAGAGAAGGGTCAGAGACCCGACTCGGAGGTGCGGACCAGGATGCGGCGGCAGTTCTCGCAGCGCACCACCGTCTCGGGGGCCGCGGCGCGGACCTCGTTGACCTCGGTGATGTTGAGCTCCAGCTGGCAGCCCTCGCAGCGGCGCTGGTAGAGGCGCGCGGCGCCGACCCCGCCCTGCTGCTCGCGCAGCTTCTCGTACAGCTTGAGCAGGTCGGCCGGCACGGAGGCGGCGACGACCTGGCGCTCCTTGGTGACGGTGGCGCTCTCCCCGTCGAGCTCGCCGAAGGCGGCGTCGCGGCGGGCGGTGGCGTCGTCGAGCTTGGCCTGGACGGCCGAGACGCGCTCGGTGAGCTCGGCGACGCGGGCCTGGGCGGACTCACGGCGCTCCATCACCTCGAGGACGACGTCCTCCAGGTCGCCCTGGCGCTTGGCCAGCGAGGTGATCTCACGCTGCAGGTTCTCCAGGTCCTTCGGGGAGGACACGGCGCCGGAGTCCAGGCGCTGCTGGTCGCGGGCGGCGCGCTTGCGGACCTGGTCGACGTCCTGCTCGGCCTTGGTCTGCTCGCGGGCGCAGTCGCTCTCCTCGGTCTGCGCGGCCACGAGCAGGTCGCGCAGCTGGGCGAGGTCCTTGTTCAGCGACTCGATCTCGGCGTGCTCGGGCAGCGAGCGGCGCTTGTGGGCCAGCTGCTGGAGGCGGGTGTCCAGGGCCTGGACGTCGAGGAGACGGATCTGGTCGGCGGGCGCGGCGTTCAGTTGGGGGCTCCAGTAGGTGAGGTCAGTGGGCGGGGTGGGTGGACGCCGCGTGGGCGGTCCAGGGGTCGGTGACCGTCGTGGACACGTGGACCCGCAGGTTCCAGCCGTGCCGTTCGGAGATCTCCTCCAGCTGGGCGGCGGCCAGCTGGCACCAGGGCTGCTCGGTGGCCCAGTGGGCCGCGTCGATCAGCGCGAGAGGACTGTGGGCGCGGGCCTCGCTCACCGGGTGGTGGCGCAGGTCCGCGGTGAGGAAGGCGTCGACGCCGGCCGCGCGGACGTCGTCGAAGAGGCTGTCGCCGGAGCCGCCGCTGACGGCGACGGTGCGGATCCTCGCCTCCGGGTCGCCGGCCACCCGGATGCCCTGCGCGGTGGCGGGCAGGCTCGCGGCGGCGCGGGCGGCGAACTCCCGCAGCGTCTCGGGGGCGTCGAGCTCGCAGACGCGGCCGAGGCCGCGGCGGCCGGCCGGGTCGTCGCGGTCCGGCACCAGGGGGCGCAGCACGCGCAGGCCGAGGGCTCCGGCCAGGGCGTCGGAGACGCCGGGGTCGGCCTTGTCGGCGTTGGTGTGCGCCACGTGCAGGGCGACGTCGTTCTTGATCAGGTCGTGCACCGCACGGCCCTTGAACGTCGACGCCGCGACGGTGGTCGTGCCGCGCAGGTAGAGGGGGTGGTGGGTGACCAGCAGGTCCGCGCCGAGCTTCACGGCCTCGTCGACGGTCTCCTGGACCGGGTCGACCGCGAACAGCACGCGGGTGACCTCCTGGTCCGGGTCGCCCGCGACGGTGCCGACGGCGTCCCAGGACTCGGCGCGCTCGGCGGGCCAGAGGTTCTCCAGGGCGGCGATGACTTCAGACAGACGGGGCACGGGGGCAAGGCTACCTGGCCGCCGGTGGGCCCGGACCCACCGGCGGCGGGCCAGCACACGGGGTGGCGGCGGGGCACGGGAACGGCGGGAGGGCCACACGTACGGGTGAAGCAGGGAGCGGGGGCTCATCCGGGCGCGCGTACGAACCTAGGTTTCGTCACTGGAGGTGACCGAGGATGACAGCCTGTGCCTCTCCCAGGCTCTCCACGACGTCGAGCCGGGGGCTTCGGGGGACGACGACGTGACCATGACCGAAGTGGGCGCCCAGGCGGCGCCGGAACCCGACGACGCCGGGGCGCAGCCCGCCCCGGCCGCCGGCGCGGACGCGACGCCGTCCGCGCCGTCCACGACGCCGCCGTACGTGCTGGCGGTGACCCCCGCGGCCCCGGGCGCGGCCAGCCCCGGGGCGGTGCCGCCGCCCCAGGGCGCGACGGTCGTGCGGCCCCTGCCGGTCGCGGGGGGCGGAGCGCCCAGGGGCGGTGCCGCCCACGCGGCCGCCACCGCACCGTCCGGCGGTCGCGGAACACCTGTCGCCGGGGATGTCCGGGGACCGGCGGCCGCACCTCCCGGGGACCGCGGCGCGGCCGCTGCACCCGCCCCGGTCGGCGTTCGGCCGCCGGAGAACGCGCGGGGTGTTCGCGCGGTACGGCTTCCGCAGGGTGCGGGGGACGGCCTGGCGGTCCCCGCGGACGCCGTGCCCGGTGGCCGCGACGGCGACCGCGACGGCGGCCTGGTGTTCCCGTCGCCCCGGGAGACCGGCGGTTCGCCGGGCCCGCGCCCCGGCACGGCAGGCTCCGGCACGGCAGGCCCCGGCCCAGGTGGCCCTCGCACGGCCGGCCCCCGCGAGGTCGCCGCCGGCACGGCCGCCGCCCCCGCGTCCCCGGGGCCGGCGGCGGGAGCCGGAGCGTCCCTGGGCCAGGGGTTCGCGGTGCCGACCCCGCAGGGGGTGCGCGGCGTGCGGCCCGTGGTGCTGAAGGGCGCCGAGGTGACCGCCGCGCGGGCCACGCGTCCGGCCGGCGTGGCGGGGGAGACGTCTCCCCGTCCCGCCTCGCGCTGGGTGCGGGAGCCGACCGCGCCCCGACCCGTCGCTCGGTACCTGCCCCCGCCCGCGCCGGGGTGCGTGCTGACCCGCGACGGGACGTACGCCGCCCGGCTGACCCTGGCCGCGGACGGCGAGTCCTGGCTCCCCGAGCGGTGGGCCCTCGGCGGGCCTGAGCCGTACGTCGTCCCGCTGCCCGGCAACCAGCCGGAGGAGCCGGACGCCGAGGTCCAGCCGATGAGCGACGGCCGGGTGCTGATCCACCGCACGGCCGGTCTGCGGCACACCTTCACCCTGCTCTACCCCACCGGTCCAGGGACGGGCGAGCTGTCCGTCGGCTCCGTGGAGTGCCCGGACGGCGAGTCGCTGCGGCTGCTGCCGCCCGCCCCCGACGGCCGGCGGGCCTACGCGGTCGCGGTCAGCCCGGGCGGGTCCACGGCGGTGTGGCTGGTGGCGGGCGGTTCCTGCGGCCCCGAGCACCTGGGCGAGATCCGTGGCCGCTGCTCGGGCGGTGTGTGGCTGGACCACGAGGGCCGGATGCTGGCCCTCGACCGTGAGGCCGGCGGCCGCACCAAGACGGTGGTGGTGGACCTGGCGCGCGGCTGCGAGGTCTCGCCGCTGCTGCAGATCTCCGCCGAGAGCGACGACCGGCTGGTGACGGCCGACCCGGACAGCGGACTGCTGCTGATCCGCTCGGACGCCCCCTCCCCGGGGCGGCACCGGCTCGGCTGGGGCGTGCTGGGCTCGACGCTGCCCGTGCGGTTCCCCGAAGGGCTGTGTCCCGCCGAGTGCGTGATGACGCCGTTCGCCGTCCAGCCGGGGCAGGTGCTGACGCCCGAGGCCTGCTCGGTGGCGCTGCGGGTGGACGGGGTGGGCGGCACCTGGATCGGGCTGTGGCGGCCGGCCGACCGGCGGGTGTGGCACGTGGCCGCGCCGGCCGGCTGGCTCACCGGGGCGGGACGGTTCGACGAGGGGGGTGAGCTGCGGCTGCCGTACGCCACGGGCGAGGAGCCCTGCGGCCTGGCCACGGTCCTCGCGCCCCCCGCGGACTCCGCTGCGGACCCCGCCGTGGACTCCGCCCCCCTCCCCGTCCGCCCCGTCCCGCTCCAGCAGTCCCCCCTCGCCACGGTCTGACGCCCACCGTTCCCGGCGCCTGCCCCTGCTCCTGCTCCTGCTCCTGCTCCTGCCCCTGCTCCTGCTCCTGCTCCTGCGGATCCCACGCCGTCCAAGCCGCCGGGGGCGCGGCCGCGCGGAATCACCCGGGTGCGGAGGTGGGAGCGGAGGGCGGGGAGCGGCGGTGAACCTACGCTGGGCCCGTGAACGAGATGCCTCCGTCGCACCGGCCCGCCCGTTCCGTCCGTCTCCTCCTCGCCGAGGACCCCCGCACCGCGCACGGCGGCCTCGCCCTGCTGCTGGAGATGCACCCGGACCTGAAGGTCGTGACGCAGGCCGGCTCCGGCGCCGAGGTGCTCGACGCCGTCCTCACCCGCCGCCCCGACGTGGCGCTGCTGGACGTGGACCTCCCCGGCCGCGGCGGCCTGGACCTGACGGCCGATCTGACCGCCCAGGCCCCCGACTGCCGCGTGCTGCTCCTGGCCACCTCCGGCCGCCCCGCGTCCGTGCGCCGCGCGCTCGCCGCCGGGGCCGCCGGGTTCCTCGTCAAGCACGGCCCGGTCGACGAGCTGGCCGCCGCGATCCGCCGCGTGCTGACCGGCGAGACGGTGGTCGATCCCGCGCTGGCCGCCGCCCTGCGCGAGGAAACGGGCTGACCAGGCCCCCTCCAACCCCCCTCACCCACCACGGCACCCGGTACGGCAGCATGGGCGCGCACCACCACCCGCACCACCGTCCGCACCGCAGCACCCGCGCGTACCTCCCGAGGAGCACCATGGCCACGACCGTCGACCCCGCCCCCGAGGTCCTCGCGGCGTTCGAGGCCGCGAAGGGCTTCATGCCGACGGACGAGGGCCTCGCCCTGTACGCGGCGGCGACCGAGGCCGGCCGGCTGGGTCTGCCGTTGCTGGAGGTCGGCACCTACTGCGGGCGTTCCACGCTCCTGCTGGCGGAGGCCGCCCGCCGCGCCGGGGTCCTCGCGCTCACCGTGGACCACCACCGCGGCAGCGAGGAGCAGCAGCCCGGCTGGGACTACCACGACCCGGAGACCGTCGACCCCGAGCTGGGGGTGATGGACACCCTGCCGGCCTTCCGCCGCACCCTGCACCGGGCCGGTCTGGAGGAGCACGTGGTGGCGCTGGTCGGGCGCTCCCCGCAGGTCGCCTCGGTGTGGGGAACGCCGCTGGGCCTGGTGTTCGTGGACGGCGGGCACACCGACGAGCACGCGAACGCCGACTACGAGGGCTGGGCCCCGCACGTCGCCGAGGGCGGACTGCTCGTGATCCACGACGTCTTCCCGGTCAAGCTCGACGAGTTCACCGGGCAGGCCCCGTACCGGGTGTACCTGCGCGCGCTGGAGTCCGGCGCGTTCACGGAGGTCTCGGCGACCGGCACGCTGCGGGTGCTGCGGCGGACCGGTGCGGGCGTCTGAGGGGCCGGAGCGGGGGTCGGCCGGGCCCCACCCTGCCGGGCAAGCGGCCCCGCCCCGTTAGGCTCGCACCGTGTCGTACGCAGGTCCGGAATTCGATCCCGCTCCCCCGCCGCGTCCCCGCCGGGGCCGCCGCGCGCTGATCGCCGCCCTGGTGGTGGCGCTGGCCGCCGCGGGGGTGGCCGTCCAGCGGGCGGTGACCGGCGGCCCGGACGACGAGGGCCGTGCCGACGCCGCCTCGTCGCCCGACTCACGGGCCACCGGCAGCGGTTCACCGGGGGGCGACGCCAAGTCACCCGCTCCCGAGGGCGGTTCCGCGCCGTCCGCGTCCTCCACCGCCAGGCCGCCCGCCCGTTCCGGTCCGCTGCGCGGCAAGGTGGTGGTGATCGACCCGGGGCACAACACCGGCAACGCCGCGCACACCGCCGAGATCAACCGCACCGTGCGGATCGGCAACGGCGGCAAGGAGTG
Organism: Streptomyces sp. NPDC056600; assembly: GCF_042792855.1. Taxonomy (NCBI): domain Bacteria; kingdom Bacillati; phylum Actinomycetota; class Actinomycetes; order Kitasatosporales; family Streptomycetaceae; genus Streptomyces; species Streptomyces sp. NPDC056600. The sequence continues at coordinate 36,347 of NZ_JBHTVQ010000030.1, read as the reverse complement.
CGACACCACCGGCACGTCGACCAACGCCGGTTACGCGGAGGCGAAGTTCACCCTCGACGTGTCCCGGCGGCTGCGGACCCTGCTGGAGGAGCAGGGCGCCACGGTGGAGCTGACCCAGGACGGCGACCATCCGTGGGGGCCGTGCATCGACGAGCGGGCGGAGATCGGCAACGAGGCCAAGGCGGACGCCGTGGTGTCGGTGCACGCCGACGGGTCGTCGGCGGGCGCCCGCGGTTTCCACGTGATCCTGCCCGGCGCGGTCACCGGGGGCGGCGCGGACACCCGTCCGATCGTCGGCCCCTCCCGTGAGCTGGGGGAACGCGTCGCGGGCAACTTCGTGCGGGCCACCGGCAGCGCGCCCTCCGACTACGTGGGCGACGGCACCGGGCTGGTCACGCGGAAGGATCTGGGGGGTCTCAATCTGTCGAAGGTCCCCAAAGTGTTCATCGAGTGCGGCAACATGCGGAACAGCAAGGACGCCGCGCTGCTGACCAGCGGCAAGTGGCGTCAGAAGGCCGCACAGGGCATTTCCGACGGAATCGTGGGGTTCCTGGGCGGATGAGCGTCGCACGTGCGTGGACCTGCCCACCGGGTGACCGCGGTGACGGTGCGAACGGTAGGGTCCAATCCGCGGCAGAGCCCGGTACGACACGACGACACGAGACGACGAAGGACTTGTAGTGAACATCCGCTCCCTCACTCGGGGCGACGGCGTGGTGATCGGAGCAGCGCTGTTGCTGTTCATCGCGTCGTTCCTCGACCTCGTTGACAACGACTACGGCATCTCCTACTCGGCCTGGAGCAGCCTGGCCATCGCGCTGGGCGTCTTCATGGGCGGCGTGATCGGCGCCGCGCTGATCGTCGTCAACCGGTGCCTGCCGCAGCCCCGCAAGGTGGCCGGTCACGACCTCGGGACCGTCGGCGTCGCCTTCACGGTGTTCGCCTTCTGGTACCTGCTGTGGACGCTGCTGGACTCCGAGGGCGGCGCCGGCGCCGGGCTGATCCTCGGCTTCATCGCGGCGCTGGTGCTGGCCGGCGGGGCGGTCGCCGGGGGCGCGGTGGAGGCGCTCAAGGCGCCGCTGATCAGTGCCACGCCGCGTCCGGCCGCGCAGCAGCAGCCCTACGGCGCGCAGGCCGCGCAGCAGGGGTACGGCTACCCGGGGGCGCAGCAGCAGTTCGGCGGTCAGCCGCAGCAGGGGCCGGGTCCGCAGGGCCGGCCGCAGCAGCCGTCGCCGGAGTTCTCGCCGTTCTGGTTCGCCGTGCCGGCGCCGCGTGCGCTGTACGCGGAGGACGGTTCGCCGACGCAGATCGCCGAACTGGCCCCGGGCGTCTGGTACCTGGCGGTCGACCAGCGGGGTCCGGGTCTGATCGCGCAGACCCAGGACGGCCGCCGTGGTCTGCTGCAGGACTCCTCGGGCATCCAGCGGGGCTGACGGCTCCCGTCAACTCGTGACAGGGCCCCCGCCGGTGACCGGCGGGGGCCCTCGTCGTGCCGCGTCAGGCGCGGGCCGGGGCCTGCCTCACCGGTCGCTCTGCAGCTGGCCGGCGGAGGGCACCTTGTCCTGCACCTCTGCGCCGGCGGACTTGCCCGCGTCCTTCACGTCGCTGATCATGCTGTCGAAGTTGTTGACGATGTCGTCGGTGTTGTCGCCCTTGCGGAGCTGCTTGGGCAGGTCCTTGAGCTTGTCGAGGCCTTCCTCCAGCGGGGCGACCGCCTTCGAGAGGGTGGGGTCCCCCTTGGCGTTGTCGAGCGCCGCCCTGAGGCGGTTGTAGGTGAAGACGCCGGCGAGACCGGCCTTCACCAGGGACAGCCGACGGCCGTCGGCGCCCTTCTTGAACTTGCCCGAGCGGAACGGCTTGACGATCCACTGGTAGGTGGCGCCCGCGGCGAGGCCGGCGTTCACCACGAAGCGGGTCTTGGCGAACTTCTGCTTCTCGGCGGAGCTGGTGGGCGTGGGTTCGGCCCGCATCTCCTGGGCCTGCGCCTGGTTCGCCTCGGCCTGCATCTGCGCCATGGCCTGGTCGTCGACGGACTTCGGTTGCGCGTGCGTGTTCGCCTGGGGGGAGGAGGCGGAGTGCTCCTCGCTGCCGCAGCCGGCGGTGCCGGCGACGAGGGCGCAGCACAAGGTGACGGCCAGTACCAGGCGGCGCATCGTGACGGGCATGGGTGTGCCTCCGGGGAAGAGATCGGTTCTCCCCGCAGCGTCACGCACCCACCGGCCCCGGGCGACCTCAGCGCCGCCGTCCGGGTGCTCCCGTCCCTCCGCCCGGGTGCCCCGCCCCTCCGCCCGGGTGCCCCGCCCCTCCGGCCCGGGACACGGGGGACCTCGGCGGCCTCGGGCGGGAATCGGAGACGGCGTCGGACGAGGTGGGGGACGGCGTCAGGCGAGGTCGGAGGCGCTGTCGCAGCAGTCGGGGTCGAGGCCCCGGGGAAGGCGGTCGCCGCCGAAGACGGCGCAGGTCGCCTCGTGGCCGCCCAGCGCCGCGACGGCCAGCAGCAGCGATCCGGCGGTCCAACTGGTCAGCTCCTCGGGCCAGATGGCGCGGTCCTCGAAGACCAGCCCGGTCCAGTACAGCCCGGACTCCTCGTCGCGCAGGTGCTGCACGGACTGGAGGATCTCCAGCGCCCGGTCGGACTCCCCCGCCGCCCACAGCGCGAGCGCGAGCTCGCAGGACTCGCCCCCCGTGACCCACGGGTTGGGGACGACGCAGCGCACCCCGAGCCCGGGGACGACGAACTCGTCCCAGCGCGAGGCGATCCGCTCCCGCGCCTCGGCGCCCTCCATCGCCCCGCCCAGCACCGGGTAGTACCAGTCCATGGAGTAGCGGTTCTTGTCGAGGAACCGCTCGGGGTGGAGCCGGACGGCGTGCCGCAGCGCGCCCACCGCGAGCTCCCAGTCGGGCTGCGGCTCCTCCAGCTGCTCGGCGACCGCCAGCGCGCACCGCAGCGCGTGATGGATGGACGAACTGCCGGTCAGCAGCGCGTCGTTCACCGCCGTGCCGTCGTCCTCGCGCTTCCAGCCGATCTGTCCGCCGCTCTGCTGGAGCCGCAGCACGAACTCCACGGCGGCGTGGACGACCGGCCACATCCGGTCCAGGAAGGTGTCGTCTCCGGTGGACAGGTAGTGGTGCCAGACGCCGACCGCCACGTAGGCGACGAAGTTGGACTCCCGGGACCGGTCGGTGACCTCGTCGTGGGCGCCGTCGGCATAGGCGGCGTACCAGGAGCCGTCCTCGTTCTGGTGCCGGGCGAGCCACAGGTAGGCGCGTTCGGCGGCCTCGTGCTCGCCGGCCGCGTCGAGGGCCATGGCGGCCTCGGTGTGGTCCCACGGGTCGAGGTGGTGGCCGCGGAACCAGGGGATGGCTCCGTCCTCGCGCTGCACGGCGAGCAGGCCGCGCACGGTGGTGGCGGCCTGCTCGGCGGTGAGCACCCCGGGAAGGACGAGGTGCTCGGTGCGCGGGGTGGTCACTTCGCGTCAGCCCCGACAGGCTCGTCGGCCCCGGCCCCGGCCCCGGCCGCGTCGGTTCCGGCCCCGGCGACGCCCGCGGCGGCGGCCGGCAGGTGCGGCTTGGTCGCGTACGCCACGAAGCTCTTGCCCATGACCGGGTTGAGGGCGCGCTCGGCGACCCGGGTGGCCAGCGGCTTCTTCATGATGTCCCAGACCAGCAGCTTGTGGTACGCCCGCACCGGCAGCGCCTTGTCGTTGTCCACGCCGAAGGCGCACTTGAGCCACCAGTAGGGCGAGTGCAGCGCGTGCGCGTGGTGGGAGCCGTAGGGGCGCAGGCCGGCCTCGCGCATCTTGGCGAGCAGCTCGTGCGCCCGGTAGATGCGGATGTGGCCGCCCTCGACCTCGTGGTAGGCGTCGGAGAGCGCCCAGCAGACCTTCTCCGGCCCGTACCGCGGCACGGTGACGGCGATGCGGCCGCCCGGCTTGAGGACGCGGACCATCTCGGCGAGGACGCCCTTGTCGTCGGGGATGTGCTCCATCACCTCGGAGATGATGACGACGTCGAACGAGGCGTCGGGGAAGGGCAGGTTGAGGGCGTCGCCCTCCATGGCGGTGGCGGTGGCGCCGGCCGGGACCTCACCGGCCTCCTTCATGGCGGCGAACCACTTGGCGACCTCGCGGATCTCCTCGCCGTTGCGGTCGAGGGCGACGACCTGGGCGCCGCGCTTGTAGCACTCGAAGGCGTGCCGGCCTCCTCCGCAGCCGAGGTCCAGGACACGGTCGCCCGGGGCGAGCGGGAACCGGGAGAAGTCGACGGTCAGCACGGGGTCCTGCTTTCGCGGTAGTGGCCGGTGGTCGGGGTGGGGGTGACGGGCGCGGCGCGGCCCGTCCGCCGGCGTGCGACGGCCTCGCGGTAGTGGGCGACGGTGCCCTCGGCGGCGCGCTTCCAGGTGAAGTGCTCCAGCACGCGGGCGCGGCCGGCGGCACCGAGGCGGGCCCGCAGCGCGGGGTCGTCGAGGAGGCGGCCGAGGGCGGCGGCCAGCGCACCGGGGTCGCCGGGCGGCACGGCCAGGCAGGTCTCGCCGTCGGGTCCCGCGACCTCGGGGATGGCGCCGCCGGTGGTGGCCACCAGGGGGGTGCCGGTGGCCATGGCCTCGGCGGCGGGCAGCGAGAAGCCCTCGTACAGCGAGGGCACGCAGGCGGCCTCGGCGGAGCGGACCAGGTCGACGAGTTCGGCGTCGCTGATGCCCTTGACGAACGCGACGGCGTCCTCGAGGCCGTAGCGCTCGATGGCCTGGGCGACGGGCCCGTCCTCGGCCCGCTTGCCGACCACGACCAGGTGGGCGTGCGGCTGTTCGGTGCGCAGCTTGGCGAGGGCCTCGACGAGGAAGACCAGGCCCTTGAGCGGGACGTCGGCGCTGGAGGTGGTGACGATCCGGCCGGGGACCTTGGCGACGGACGCGTCGGGAGAGAACAGGTCGGTGTCGGCGCCGATGTGCACCACGTGGACGCGTTCGGGTCTGACGCCGAGGTGGTCGACGATCTCCTGCCGGGAGCTACCGGAGACGGTGAGCACCGAGGGCAGACGGCGGGCGACGCGCTTCTGCATCCGGGTGAAGCCGTACCAGCGGCGCACCGACAGGCGGCGCTTCCAGCCGTCGGCGGCGTCGAGGTCGAGCTGCCGGTCGACGGTGATGGGGTGGTGGACGGTGGTCACCAGGGGCGCGCCGAGGTCGCCGAGCTGGCCGTAGCCGAGGGTCTGGTTGTCGTGGACGACGTCGAAGTCGCCGCGGCGGGCGCGCAGCAGGCGGCGGACGCGCAGCGAGAAGGTGAGCGGCTCGGGGAAGCCGCCGGTCCACATGGTGGCGACCTCCAGCGCGTCGACCCAGTCCCGGAACTCCTCGCGGCGCGGGGTGCGGAACGGGTCGGGCTGGCGGTACAGGTCGAGGCTGGGGAGCTCGGTGAGGGACAGTCCGGCGAGGTCGTCGCCCTCGTCGAGGACCGGGTAGGGCTGGGAGCCGATCACCTCGACGCTGTGGCCCAGCCGGGCCAGTTCGCGCGAGAGGTGGCGCACGTAGACGCCCTGTCCGCCGCAGAACGGGTTTCCCTTGTAGGTGAGGAGCGCGATGCGCAGAGCCGGCTGACCGTCGGCGGCCATGGCCTCAGCGGTCACGTACGGCCCCCTTCTCCTGAACTGTCCCGCGAGGTTACGTCGCGGCTGCTACCGGCAACAAGTCTCGGATGATCACTCGCGATCACCGGTCATCACCGGTGATCACAAAAGAGACTGTCCGAATCTACCCGCTGGTAGCCGGACGGGGGAAAGTCTGCCAGGTGATGCTCGCCACGGCGCGGGCGCACCGACGTCCTTGCTGACATGGGGAGATGTCCGGTTTCCCGTGGCGCCCTTCCGCCCGCGCGGCGGCCTAGGCGGCGCGCAGTCCGGTGACCTCCCGGACGGCGGCCCCGGCCTGGTCGAGCACGTCGATCTCACGCTGCGTCATGGTCGGGTTCGCCGCCCGGTGCCGCAGCGCGTCCGCCAGCGACAACGGGGTCAGGCGGGCCGCCTCCGGGTCGGCCAGCAGCGCTGCCAGCACCTCCCGCGCGAGCCCGGCGGCCCTGCGGTCGGCGACGGCCGCGTACTGGGCGAGGATCACGGCGGTCATCGCCCAGTCGAGTCCGGGCGGGCCCTCCGCTGCGTTGGCCCAGTCGATGACGCGGGGTCCCGCGGAGGTGAGGACGACGTTCTCGGGGTGCAGGTCGAGGTGGAGGATGCGCGCGGCGGGGTCCTCGGCGGTGCGCGGCGGCACCCGGTGCAGCCGGGTGAGGAGCAGGGCGAGCAGGGTGCCCGCCTCCTGCGGCGTGATCAGTTCGGCGAACAGCGCGCCCGCCATGGTCGGGCCGTCGAGCCGCTCCAGGACCAGGTCGGTGCGGGCCTCGTGCTCCTCGCGGGGGCGTACCAGGGGAACCGGGTAGCCGCACGCGTGAAGATGGGCCATCAGGGCGCTCTCGGCCTCCGTGTCGCCGGCGGCGTCGCGGTACCTGCGCAGGACCCACCGCTCGTCGAGCACGTACACGTCGGCGGTACGGCCGATTCCGATCAGCACCATCCCCGGAATCTAGTCGCACCACAGCCTCCGGTCGAGGGCCCCTCGGCCCTGTTCACGGCCACCATGGCCGGATATATGCCCCCGTACGGCCCCGGAGCCGGTGGCGGGACGGGACGGACGCACGGAGGGCGCGGTGACGGCCCGTACCGCGCCCCTGTCGGCGCCGGGGCGTGCCGGTAGAGTGGCCCGGTCGTCATCACACCCGTTCGGGGGGAAGCCGGTGCAAATCCGGCGCTGACCCGCAACCGTGAGCCGCCGCAGGACGGTGGCGAGCCGGAATGCCCCGACCGACCGTGACCGGCTCATGGCCGCCGGCTCCCGCCGGTGGCCGGCACCGTCGAGGTATACGGAGCCGAGCCGCCGGGCCCGCACCCCGCGCCCGTCGCTGCCTGGCTCCCCCACAGGGAGAGGCACTCCGCCGATCATGAACGTTCGCCGCGCCGCAGCGGTCCTGGCCGCTGCCGCCGTACTCGGTGCCGCAGCCGCCCCGGCCGCCTTCGCGGACGACCCGGCGCCCGCCGCGTCGCCGTCCACGCCGCCGGAGATACCCGCCGGTCTCCACGGCTCCACCGACCCCACCTACGACGGCGTCTGGCGCCAGTCGCTGACCCTGCTGGCCCAGGACACGGTCGGGCTGAAGCCCTCCGCCCAGGCCGTCGGGTGGCTGACCGGACAGCAGTGCGCCGACGGCTCGTTCGCCGCGTTCCGCCCGGACCCGTCGAAGGCCTGCGACCCGAAGACGATGGTGGACAGCAACAGCACCGCCGCCGCGGTGCAGGCGCTGGCCGCGCTCGGCGGCCACGACGACGTCGTCGGCAAGGCCGTCGACTGGCTGGTCTCCGTGCAGAACGAGGACGGCGGCTGGGGCTACAACCCCGGCACCCCCTCCGACGCCAACTCCACCTCCGTGGTGACCGGCGCGCTCGTCGCCGCGGGCAGGAAGCCGGCCGAGACCGTCAAGGGCGGCAAGTCGCCCCTGGACGCGCTGCTGACCTTCGCGCTGCCCTGCAAGGGCAAGGACGCGGGCGCCTTCGCCTACCAGCCCGACAAGTCCGGCAAGCTGCTCGCCAATGCGGACGCCACCGCCGCCGCGGTGCTGGGCTCGCTGGGCGCGGGTCTCGGCGGGAAGCCGATGAAGCCGGCCGGATCCGCCGCGGAGTGCGCCGAGGCGACGACACCGGAGCAGGCCGCCGAGAACGGCGCGGCCTACCTGGCAGGCCCGCTGTCGAAGGACGGTCACCTCACCTCCGTGCTGCCCGGCGCCGACCCGCAGCCCGACCTCGGCAACACCGCCGACGCGGTGATCGCACTGGCCTCCACCGGCCACGCCGAACAGGCCGAGAAGGCGGTCGCCCACCTGCGGGACAACGGCGTCGCCTGGGCGAAGCAGACCGGCCCCGCCGCCTACGCCCAGCTGATCCTGGCCGCCAGGGCGTCGGGCGAGGACCCGCGCGACTTCGGCGGACAGGATCTGGTGAAGCAGCTGAACGCCACCGGCCCCGCCCCGCAGGCCGTCAAGGCCGAGGACCCGGTCGAACCGGGCAAGCAGGTCGACGCCGGTGTCTCCCCCGCCGTGTGGTGGGCCGGCGGCGCCGTGCTGGTGCTCCTGGTCGCCGCGGCGGTCCTGCTGACGGTCCGGAAGCGCCGGCCGTGAGGCTTCCGCGCACCCTCGCCGCGGCCGTCCTGGCACCGCTGACCTGCGCCCTGCTCACGCAGGGCGCGGGCACGGCCCAGGCGGCCGGGTACCGGTACTGGTCCTACTGGGAGCTCGACGGGCAGAAGTGGGCGTACGCCACCCAGGGCCCGGCCACGCTGCGCCCGCAGGACGGTTCCACGCAGGGATTCCGCTTCTCGGTGAGCGAGGACTCCGCCGACGCGGCCACCCCGCGGAACAGGAAGCCGTTCGCGGAGATCTGCGACGGCACTCCCGAGCGGGACGGCCGCAAGCGGATCGCCCTGGTGATCGACTTCGGCACCGCGTCGGACGCGCCCGGCGGCGAGAAGCCGCCCGCGGGCCGCACCGCCTGCGCGAGCGTGGCCGAGGACGCCTCCGCCGCGGACGCGCTGGCCGCCGTGGCCGCGCCGCTGCGCTACGACAGCAGCGCCATGCTGTGCGCCATCGAGGGCTACCCGCGGCAGGGCTGCGGCGAGCAGGTCGCCACCGCGGACCGCTCCGACGACGCCGCCACGAAGGGGCCCGCCGACTCCGACGCCGGCACCGGTTCCGACTCCGGTGCCGCCGAGGCCTCCGAGCCGGGCCCTTCGCTCGGCCTGTGGGCGGGCGCGGGCGCCGTGCTGGTGCTGGGCGGCGCGGCCGTCTGGCAGTCCCGGCGCCGGCGGGGATGACGGGGCGACAGCGATGACCGTGACCGCGAACCGGGACGCCGCAAGGGCCCGCGTCTCCGCGCTGCACCCGGGCGCCTGGTGGGTGTGGGCGCTGGGCCTGGGCGTCGCCGCGTCGCGCACCCGCAACCCGCTGCTGCTGGCCCTGCTGATCGGGGTCAGCGCCTACGTGGTCATGGCCTGCCGCTCGAACGCCCCCTGGGCGCGTTCGTACGGCGCGTTCGTCAAGCTGGGTCTGCTGGTGCTGGGGATCCGGCTGGTGTTCTCCCTGGTGTTCGGCACCGCGATCCCCGGCACCCACCTGCTGTTCCGCCTCCCCGAGGTGCCGCTGCCCGACTGGGCGCAAGGGATGCGCCTGGGCGGCCCGGTGCACCTCGAGGAGGTGCTGTTCTCCCTGTACGACGGCCTGCGGCTGGCCACCCTGCTGGTCTGCGTGGGCGCGGCGAACGCGCTCGCGGACCCCTCGCGGCTGCTGAAGGCGCTGCCGGCGGCGCTCTACGAGGTGGGGGTGGCGGTGGTCGTCGCGACGACCTTCGCGCCGCACCTGATCGGCGACGTGCTGCGGCTGCGCGCCGCCCGGCGGCTGCGCGGGCGGCCGGACCGGGGTGTGCGGGGGCTGCTCCAGGTCGGCCTGCCGGTGCTGGAGGGCGCGCTGGACCGTTCGGTGGCGCTGGCCGCGGCGATGGACGCGCGCGGTTACGGCCGCACCGCCGCGGTGCCCGTCGCCGAGCGGCGCGTCACGGCGGCGCTCACCCTGGGCGGGCTGCTCGGCGTCGCCGCCGGGTCGTACGGCCTGCTGAGCGCGGTCGGCGGGGTGTACGGGCTGCCGCTGCTGCTGGCCGGGATCACGGCCGCGCTGGCCGGTCTGTGGCTGGGCGGCCGCCGCACCCCGCGCACCCGCTACCGGCCCGAGCGGTGGGGGCCGCGCGCCTGGCTGGTCTCCGGCTCCGGCGTCGCGGTGGCCGCGCTGACGGTCCTCGCCGCGGCACACGACCCGGCGGCCCTGCTCCCGCCGGTGACGCCGCCGACCGCGCCGGTGCTCCCGCTGTGGCCGGCCGCCGCCGTGCTGCTGGGGCTGCTGCCGGCCTTCCTCGCCCCGCGCCCGCCCACCGTCCCCGCGGCCGCAGCCGCCCCCGCGGTCACCCCCGCCTCCGCGCCCGCGGGCACCTCCGCGCCCGCGCCCGCCCCCGTACCGAACGGCAAGGACCGACGACCGTGATCCGTTTCGAGGACGTCTCCGTCACGTACGACGGCGCGCGCGAACCCGCCGTCCGGGGGCTCGACTTCGAGATCCCGGAGGGCGAACTCACCCTGCTGGTGGGCCCGTCGGGCGTCGGCAAGTCGACGGTGCTGGGCGCGGTGAACGGCCTGGTGCCGCACTTCACCGGCGGCACCCTGCGCGGCCGGGTGACGGTCGCCGGGCGCGACACCCGCACCCACAAGCCGCGTGAACTGGCCGACGTGGTCGGCACGGTGGGGCAGGACCCGACGGCGCACTTCGTCACCGACACCGTCGAGGACGAGCTCGCCTACGGCATGGAGTCGCTGGGCCTCGCCCCCGACGTGATGCGCCGCCGCGTGGAGGAGACGCTGGACCTGCTCGGTCTGGCCGACCTGCGGGAGCGGCCGGTCTCCACGCTGTCCGGCGGGCAGCGGCAGCGGGTCGCCATCGGGTCGGTGCTCACCCCGCACCCGCGGGTGCTGGTGCTGGACGAGCCGACCTCCGCGCTGGACCCGGCGGCCGCCGAGGAGGTCCTGTCGGTGCTGCAGCGGCTGGTGCACGACCTGGGCACCACGGTGCTGATGGCCGAGCACCGGCTGGAGCGGGTCGTGCACTACGCGGACCGGGTGGTGCTGCTGCCGGCTCCCTGCGAGGCCCCGGTGGTGGGCGGCCCGGCCGAGGTGATGGCCGCCTCCCCCGTCTTCCCGCCGGTGGTCGAGCTGGGCCGCCTGGCCGGCTGGTCCCCGCTCCCCCTCACCGTCCGCGACGCCCGCCGCAGCGCCTCCGGCCTGCGGGAGAGGCTCGCGGCGGCCGACGACACGACGCCTCCGGTGCCGGTGCCCGCCGCCCTCGCCGTCCCCGCCCTCACCTCAGGGCCCGCCCGCCGCCGCTGGTGGCCCGCCCGCCGCCGGACCGCGGAGCCGGCCCCCGGCCCTGTCGGGGCGGCCGACGACACCGCGGCGGCCGCTCCCCCGCCGGCGCCGGGGACTCCCGACGGAGCTCTTACCGCGACAAGAACCCCGGTGGCCGCGCAGGCCGCCCCGGTGCCCGCCGTGGTGGACCGGCTGGTGGTGCGCCGCGGCACGGTCGAGGCGCTGCGGTCGGTGTCGCTCACCGTGTCGCCGGGCGAGACCGTCGCCCTGATGGGCCGCAACGGCGCCGGCAAGTCCACCCTGCTGGCCGCCCTGGTCGGCCTGGTGGAGCCGGCCTCCGGCACGGTGCTGGCCTGCGGCGCCGTCCCGCACCGCACCCGGCCGCGCGACCTGGTCCGCCGGGTCGGCCTGGTCCCGCAGGAGCCCCGCGACCTGCTGTACGCGGACACCGTGGCCGCCGAGTGCGCCGCCGCCGACCGCGACGCGGGCGCCGAGCCCGGCTCCTGCCGGGCCCTGGTGAGCGAACTCCTGCCGGGCATCGCGGACTCCACGCACCCCCGCGACCTCTCCGAGGGCCAGCGCCTCACCCTCGCCCTGGCGGTGGTCCTCACCGCGCGTCCGCCGCTGCTGCTGCTCGACGAGCCGACCCGCGGCCTGGACTACGCGGCCAAGACCCGCCTGGTCGGCCACCTCCGCCGGCTGGCCGCGGAGGGCCACGCGGTGGTCCTCGCCACCCACGACGTGGAGCTGGCCGCCGACCTCGCCCACCGCGTGGTGATGCTCGCCGACGGCGAGGTCGTCGCCGACGGCCCCACCGCCGAGGTGGTGCTGGCGCTGCCCGCCTACGCCCCGCAGGTGACCAAGGTCCTCACACCGCAACGCTGGCTGACCGTGCGCCAGGTCAGGGAGGCGCTGGCATGACCGCCGCACCCCCGACGCCGGCCCCGGCTGCCTCCCCCGCCGCGGCGCCCGCCCGCACCCGTGCCGTCCGTCTCGGCGGGCGCTCCACGCTGACCCTGCTGCTGGTCAGCTGCGTGGGGCTGGCCGGTTTCCTGTGGCCCCTGCTGGCGCCGCCCGGCTCCTCGGTCGCCGCCCACCAGCAGGACGCCCCCTGGCTGTTCGCCGGGCTGCTGCTCCTCCTGGTCGCCGTCACCACGGCCACCATCGCCGAGTCGGGCCTCGGCGCGAAGGCCGTCGCCATGCTGGGCGTGCTCGCCGCGGCCGGCGCCGCGCTGCGGCCCATCGGGGCGGGCACGGCCGGACTGGAGCCGACGTTCTTCCTGATGGTCCTGGCCGGCCGGGTCCTCGGCCCCGGCTTCGGCTTCGTCCTCGGCTCGGTGACCCTCTTCGCCTCGGCCCTGCTGACCGGCGGGGTGGGCCCCTGGCTGCCGTTCCAGATGCTCTCGCTGGGCTGGTTCACCCTCGGCGCGGGCCTGCTGCCCCGCCGACTCGGCGGCCGGACGGAGATCGCGGTGCTCACCGCCTACGGGTTCCTCGCCGCGTTCGGCTACGGGACGCTGATGAACCTGTGGGGCTGGCCGTTCATGACGGGCCAGATCGCCCCGGCCGTCTCGCCCGTCCCCGGCGCCCCGCTCACCGTCAACCTGGCCCACTTCGCGGCCTACTGCCTCACCACGTCGATGGGCTGGGACCTCGGCCGCGCCCTGCTCACCGCCGTGCTGACGGTGACCGTCGGACCGGCTGTCCTGCGGGCGCTGCGGCGGGCGACGCGGCAGGCGGCGTTCGAGGCGCCGGTGACCTTCGAGAAGCCCTGAGAGAAGTACGGGAACGGCAGGGCCCGGCCTCCGCGTGCGCGGGAGCCGGGCCCTTTTCCGTGGCGTGGACCGCGTCAGGAGATGAAGTCCGCGATGTCGCCGAGCACGGAGGTGTCGGCGAGGAACCCGATGTGCGTCTGGCAGGCCACCGGGTTGTTGTCGGCGCCGTCCAGCCGGGTGCTGGTGTACGGGAGGATGATGCCGTCGCAGGCCGAGTACCAGGTGGCGTACGCGGTGCTGCCGGGCGTCTCGTCGCCCGAGGAGATCTGGGAGATGAACGAGGAGCCCGGGTACATCTGCTGGCAGGTCACGTAGATCAGGCAGGCGCCGGCGTAGGTCGTGCCGTGGTTGGCGCCGGCGATCGAGGCCAGGTGGCTGACGTTGGCGTTGCCGCCGAGGACCTTCAGGTAGTACTGGCTGACCAGGCCGCCCATCGAGTGGTTGACGATGGCGACCTTGCTCGCGCCGGTCCGCGACTTGACGTTCTGGACGAACGACGCGAGGCCCTGGGCGTTGCTCACGTTGTTGCCGTAGGAGTTGTACTCGTAGGCGAACAGCCTGTCGCTGGACCAGCCCTTGGTGCGGAACACCGACATGGCGGTCACCCAGTTGGACGCGCTGCCGGTGTAGCCGTGGACGAAGACCACCGGCGTGCTGGTGCTGAGCGGGGTGACCTCGGCCGCCGAGGTCCGCGGGGCCGCGGCGGCGGGACCGGAGACGGTGAAGGCGATGGCGAAGGCGGCGAGGACGCCGAGAAGACGGCGCAGGGGGCGGCGCATGGGACCCTCCGAACGGGGGTGGGGAAACCGACGCCGCCCAGAGTCGCGCCGCCCGTCCGCCCACGGCATCGGCGAAACGGCCGGTCTTGCGGGGACCGGCCGTCCGACCGGCGGGTTCCTCGGGCGCGTGGGCCCGATCCGCCGGCATGCGCAGCCGGTGCGGGCCGGTCCTGGCCGGCGGAGACGGTGCGAGGCCGTCCCGGGGGCCGGGGCCGGCCGTCCGGGACGTCAGGTCGTCGGCGCTTCGGGGCCGGCGGGCGGCCCGTCCTGCGGGAGGAGTTCCTTGGCGAACCAGTGCTCGGCGTAGATGTCGTCGTTGTGCGGCGCGGTCTCCCGGTAGCCGAGCCGCGCGTAGAGCGTCCTCGCCTCGACCAGGTCGCTGCGGGTGTCCAGGATCAGGCGCCGCGCGCCCAGCGCCCGGGCCGCGTCCTCCGCCGCGCCGACCAGCAGCGCCGCCCCGCCCCTGCCGCGGAACCCGGGCAGCAGGAACACGCGCTTGAGCTCGGCCACGCCGGCCTCGGCATCCAGCAGTCGCACGCCCGCCGTCCCCGCCGCCACGCCGCCGTGCCGCGCGACCAGCAGGGTGCCGCCCGGCGGCCGCAGCGCCTCCCCGGTGTCGGCGGCGATTTCCCTCGCCAGCTCCTCCGGATCGGTGCGCCGGCCCTCGTGGAGCAGGTACCAGCGGTCGCTGACCTCCGTGTAGTACGCGCTCCAGAGGGCGACGGCGTCGGCCGAGCCCACGTCCTCCGCACCGACCGACCAGGCCCCGGACACGACCCCCGTGCGGGGCAGTGCACGAGGCGGACCGGGCGGCGGCGTGGGCGACGGGGTCGCGGAGGAAAACGGGGCGGGGGTGTTCATGCCCCGATCCTGACGACACGCCCTCGGCCCGCCAACCGATTTACCGCCCGCCCCGCCCCCTGTCCCCGCACGGCGGCCGGGTCCGGTGACGAACGTCGGATCGCCGAACCGTGCCGGACCGCGGGGCGGCGGTGACCTGGGGCGTCCGGACCGCCCCGGGGCGGCGGTGTAACAGCGCTCCGTTTCCGCCCCGCCGCGTCGGACGGATTTGTAGGGTTTCGGCCATGCGACGAATTCCCCGACTGTTCCTGGGCGTCACGGCCGCCGCGCTGCTGACCGCCGGCTGCGGCCCCGAGGACGAGGCGGCCACGGGCGACCCCGCCGACAAGCCGGGAGCCGCCTCCAGCCCGGCGCCGGCCCGCTCCACCGCGGACGCCGGCCCGCTGGCGGTGCGGATCACCGGCCCCCAGGAGGGCGTGGCCACGAGCGGCTCCGACATGAAGGATCCACCCGGCAGGCCCGGCAGCGGCGCCGACTTCGTCAGCCAGGTCGAGTACGCGCTGCAGGGGGACCTGCTCAGCGACGCCCTGGTGGAGGGGAGGACCACCGCGGTCTGCCCCGACGGCGTCACCCGGAGGGCGAACGCCTCCAGCGCGTGCACCGTGACCTACGAGGGCGTCGAGATCCCCTACACCGTCACCATCGGCGAGTCCTACGAGGACGGCGACATCCTCACCCCGTACCGCGCCGAGCCGAAGAAGCGGCTGCTGGTCGCCGAGCGTGTCCACCACGCCTTCTGGGAGCAGTTCGGCGGGGCCGCCGGCATGACGCTGAGCTGCGAGAAGATGCCCGCCGCCGAGGCCGTCGACGACGGGGCCCCCACCGGGCACGTCTGCCGGACGATCCGCGAGGGCGGCAGGGCCGCCGACTACGAGGTGACCGCCGATTCCTCCGGCCCGCGCTTCGGCCGCGTCCGGGACTGACCCTGCGGAGGGCCGGAACACCTTGCGGCGCTCCCGCCCGGGGCGGCCCGGCCGGACGACAATCCTCGCGACGGGTGGGCGCACGGCCCGCCCGCTCCGCATCGTTGAGGAAGGGTCACGCCCGATGAGCGACTCGGCTCGCTGGAACGACGTCGACGACTACCTGTCCCACCTGCTCGCCCCCGAGGACGAGGCGCTGGCCGCGGCGCTGCGCGACGCGGAGGCGGCGGGTCTGCCGCCGATCAGCGTCTCGGCGGGCGCCGGGAAACTGCTGCGCCTGCTGGCCGAGACGCAGGGCGCGCGGAACATCCTGGAGATCGGCACGCTGGCCGGGTACAGCACCATCTGGATGGCGCGTGCCCTGCCCGCCGAGGGCCGCCTGGTCACGCTGGAGTACGAGGAGAGGCACGCGGAGATCGCCCGCCGGAACCTCGCCCGGGCCGGCCTGGACGGCGTCGTGGAGGTACGGGTGGGCCCGGCGCTGGAGTCGCTGCCGAGACTGGCCGACGAGAACCTGCCCCCGTTCGACCTGGTCTTCGTCGACGCCGACAAGGTCAACAACGCGCGCTACGTGGAGTGGGCGCTGCGGCTCACCCGGCCGGGCGGCCTGATCGTCGTCGACAACGTGGTGCGCGGTGGCCGTGTCGCCGACGCCGGGAGCGACGCGCCGGACGTCCGCGGCACCCGCGAGGCGCTGGAGCTGATCGCCGGGCACCCGCGGCTCAGCGGCACGGCGCTGCAGACCGTGGGCGCCAAGGGCTGGGACGGCTTCGCGCTGGCTCGGGTGGTCTCCTGACGGAGCGCCCGCCTCCGCCGCCGGTGCGGCCATCGGTTCTGCCGGTCAGACCTCGTGGTAGAAGCCCACGTTGACGCTGCGGGGGGAGGTGCGGTCCTGGACGACGACCTCGCCGGAACCGCCGGGCGGCAGGGTGACGGAGCCGCCGTACGGCACCGGATGGGTGACGCCGCCCATGAGGACGCCGACCTCCGAGGACGGGTCCGGCTGCGAGCCGCGCAGCCAGGTCAGGTGCCAGGCGCCGTCGGACCCGTAATGGAACTCGAGGTGGACCCGCGAGACGAACAGCCAGTCCGACGGGGTGCCCAGCCGGCAGACCGCCTTGTCGCGGCCGACCCGCAGGATGGAGCCGGGGGCACTGGGCGCGTCGGCCATCTGCATGCCGGCCGTGGCGCCCTCGTCGGTGCCGGAGACGGCCGCCATGGTCAGTTCGAGCACTGCGCTCAGCTCCTCGGGTGCGTACGGGCGGGACCGGTGCCGATGATAGATCGGCCGGATGCCGCTCGTCCCCCGGTCGGCCTCTCCTGGACAATGGACCCATGACCGATCGCAAGCCGCCGGGTGTGAACTTCGAGTCCTGGGTGGACCGGCAAATCCGCGAGGCGGAGGCCCGTGGGGAGTTCGCCGATCTTCCGGGTGCCGGGAAGCCGCTGCCGGACCTGGGCGCCACGCACGACGACCTGTGGTGGGTGAAGCGGAAGATGGCCCGCGAGGGCCTGTCCGTGCTGCCCCCGGCGCTGGCCCTGCGCAAGGAGGCGGAGGACGCCTACGAGGCCGCGCTGGACGCGCCGTCGGAGCGGGCCGCGCGCAAGATCCTCGAGGACGTCAACGTCCGGATCCGCGACATGATGTACAAGCCCCCGCCGGGCCCGCCGCTCGGCCGCAAGCCCTTCGACGTGGAGGGCGTGCTGGCCGAGCGGCGGGCCCGGCGGGGGTGAGCTCTGCGGTGCGCCGCGTGGGTCAGAGGCGCAGCAGCCGCTCGGTGAGTTCGCGGTAGTCGCGCAGGATCAGCCGCAGCTGCTCGGTGTCGGCGGCCGGGTCGGCCGTCTCGTCGCCCAGGGAGTGCCAGGCGGTGCGCAGCGTGCGGCGCCGCGCGGTCAGGCAGGACGTGAGGCGCTCGGACACCTCGTCCAGGACCTTCTCGGCCTCGGCCACCGAGCCACGGGGCTCGTCGACGAAGCCGCCGACCACGTGGTGCAGGCGGGTGGACATCTTGTCGGTGTCCTCGTGCGGGAACAGGCGGTGCAGGGTCTCGCCCGGACCGTCGTCCGTGTGGTGCTTGCCGGCATGTGCGCCGCCACCATGGGTGAGACCGCTGTGGGCCGTCTCGCCACCGTGGGTGCCGGAACCATGGGTGCTGTCGCCGTGGGTCGGGGTGCCGTGGCTCGTGGTGCCGTACGTCGTGGCGTCGTGGGAGGAGTCGCCGTAGGACGGGTCGCCCTGGGCGGCGTCGCTGTGCCCGTGCGGTCCGTCGTGCGCGCCGGTGACGCCGCCGAACGGCCCGCCGACCGCGGCGCCCGTGCCGTGCGAGGTGGTATGGGCGCCGAGGGTGTCCTGGGTGCCCGTGGTGGAGGAGTCCGTCGTGGGGACGCCGGCGCCCCGGGCGCCGAGGTCGTCCGTGCCGACGCTGTGGGCGCCGGTGCCCGCGGCGCCGGTGGTGTCCGGTGTGCCCTGGCCGCTCCGCGCGCCGAGGCCGTCCGTGGTGTCGTGGCCGTCCTGGAAGATCTTGCCGTCCTTGATGCCCTGTCCGGCCGACCGGTCGTGCTCGTCGCGCAGGTCGTGGTTGTCCGTGGTCGGCGGGACGCCCGGGTCGCTGAGCGGTCGTACCGGGGTGACGGCGGTGTCGGACGCGCCGTGACCGTACTGGCCGTCGCCGTTCTGCGCGCCGTACGCGCCGTCGCCGTACTGGCCGCCGTTCTGGCCGGTCGCGTACTGCCCGTCGCCGTTCTGGCCGGTCGTGTGCTGCCCGTCGGCGCCGTGACCGTCGGCGTACTGCCCGTCGGTGGTGTGCGGGGCGCGGTCCGTGGTGTCGCCGGTGCCGCGCTCGGTGGTGCGGTCGTCGTGGGTACGGCCGGTGAGTCGTTCGGTGATGCGGTCGGTCATGCGGTCGCTCATGCGTCAGCTCCCCTTCGCGTGGTTCCGGGTGAGGGCCCCGGGCAGGTGGGACCGGGTCGTGCCGCCGTTGTTCCCGTGCTGTCCGTGGGTGTCGCGGGCGCCGGTGGTGGCATTCGTGCGGTGGCCGCGGTCGTGGATCAGTTCGTCGAAGAGCGCGCGGGCCTCGACGAGGGCCTCGCGCAGCTCCTCGGTGGCCGAGCTGCTGTCCGCGGCGCCGCCCGCGGCGGCGAGCGCGGCGCGGTGGATGCGCCGGTAGCCGTTCACGTGGTGCGGGTGGTGGACGGAGAGCGCGGAGACCTGCTCGTCGTAGTCGTTGCCGCCCGGGAAGCCCCGGCCGGCGGCCACCTCGGCGAGCAGTCGGTCGGCCTCGGCCACCGACTCGCGCGGCGACTCGACGAAGCGCTCCTGCGCGGCCGCCCATCGGGTCTCGTACTGCTGGCGCTCGGCCGGCTCCAGCGGTCGCGTGCTCAGCTGACCGTGGCGCTCGACGCGGGCGGAGAGTTCGCGCTCTGCGGCGCCGGTGTCGCCGTCGTGCCGGGCGACGGTGCGTTCGTACTCCGGCCCGAATCGCCTGCGCAGGTTCCGGCCGCCGTTGGCGTTGCGGGACTTGGCGAGGAAGGCCGCGATCAGTACGACGGCGGCCACGACGACGATCAGAGCGATGATCACGCCTTTGGACATGGATGCCTTCCGGGGTCGCTCCGGGCCCGCTCTGCACGCGGACCGCTTCGTCCCGTTCGTCTTGCCTCGGCCTCATCGCTCAAACGGCGCTTTCGGGGCGGGGCAGGCGGAAGGACGCGCTCGCGGAGGTTCCCCGGTGTCGGTCAGGCGGCCCGCCAGTAGCGGTGCGAGGTGGAGCCGCCGGCCCTGCGCGGACGTTCGGCGTCCGATCCGGACAGCTCGCCGTTCAGTTCCTTCACCAGCTGGATGAGGTCCCTCGGCCGGTCCGGTCCCCACCAGTCGCCGAGCAGTTCGGCCATGGACTCCTCGCGCGCCCGGGACAGCCGGTCGGCCACCTCGTGCCCGGCGGGCGTCAGTTCGAGGTCGATCCCGCGCCGGACCGCGAGTCCGCGCTCCTCGACCTGTCGTCCGGCCGCCATGATGCGCTCCAGCGGCACCTTGCTGTACTCGGCCAGCACGGCGGGTTCGGTCCATCCGTGGCGCCGGGTGCGCAGCAGCAGCCAGCTCGCCGCGGGCAGCAGGTCGTAGCCGGCCCGTTCGGTGATCCCCCGGTAGACGTCGCGTCGTCCCTCACGGCTGGCGAGCACCGACAGCCCTCGCGCCGCCTCGTCGCGGGAGGAGCGGTACACGGGGTTGCTGGCCAGCGTCTCCGTGCCGTCCGGCGCCGTCACCGAGCCGCGCAGCGGGTCCTCGCGCAGCGCGAGCGCCAGCAGGAACGCCAGGGCGGCGACCGGGGCGGCGTAGAGGAAGACATCGGTGATGGCGTCGGAGTAGGCGCCCAGGACCCGGTCGCGCAGCGCGGCGGGCAGCGCCCCGATGCCGCGCGGGTCGGCCTTCAGGCCCTCCACGCTCACCCCGGGCGGCAGCGTGACGCCCCGGAAGGCGTCGACCAGTTTGTTCTCGAGGCGTCCGGCGAAGACCGTGCCGAAGACCGCCACGCCGAAGGAGGCGCCGATGGAGCGGAAGAAGGTCGCGCCCGAGGTGGCGACGCCGAGGTCCTGGTAGGAGACCGCGTTCTGCACGATGAGCACCAGCACCTGGATGACCAGGCCGAGACCGACACCGAAGACGAAGAAGTACGCGCTCATCACCCAGGTCGAGCTGTTCGCGTCCAGCAGGTGCAGCAGGACCAGGCCGAGCGCGGTGATCAGGGTGCCCGCCACCGGGAACACCTTCCAGCGCCCGGTGCGGCTGACCACCTGCCCGGAGGCGGTGGAGGCGAGCAGCAGGCCGACCACCATCGGCAGCATGTGCACGCCGGACATGGTCGGCGAGATGCCGTGCACGACCTGGAGGAAGGTCGGCAGGTAGGTCATCGCCCCGAACATCGCGAAGCCGACGATGAAGCTGATCGCGGCGGTCAGGCTGAAGGTGCGGATCGTGAAGAGCTTCAGCGGCAGCACCGGTTCCTCCGCCCGCCGCTCGACGGCCACGAAGGCGACCGCGAGCACCACGCCCAGTACCGCGAGCGAGACGATCCGCCAGGAGCCCCAGGCCCAGGTGGTGCCGCCCAGTGAGGTGACCAGCACCAGGCAGGTGGCGACCGAGGCGATCAGGAGGGTGCCCAGGTAGTCGATGCGGTGCTTCTCCCGCCGGCGCGGGAGGTGCATGACGGTGGCGATCACGGCCAGCGCGACGACGCCCAGCGGCAGGTTGACGTAGAAGACCCAGCGCCAGCTCAGGTGCTGGGTGAACAGTCCGCCGAGCAGCGGGCCGAGCACGCTGGTGGCGCCGAAGACGGCGCCGAACAACCCCTGGTACCGGCCCCGGTCACGGGGCGGCACCAGGTCGCCGACGATGGCCATGGCCAGCACCATCAGGCCGCCGCCGCCCAGTCCCTGAAGGGCCCGGAAGCCGATCAGCTGGGGCATGTTCTGCGCCATCCCGCACAGCGCGGAGCCCACCAGGAAGATCACGATCGCGGTCTCGAAGAGGCGCTTGCGCCCGTACTGGTCGCCCAGCTTGCCCCACAGCGGGGTGGCGGCGGTGGCGGCCAGCATGTAGGCGGTGACGACCCAGGACAGGTGCTCCAGGCCGCCGAGTTCGCTGACGATGGTGGGCAGCGCGGTCGAGACGATGGTCTGGTCGAGCGCGGCCAGCAGCATGCCCAGCAGCAGCGCGCCGATCGACACCATCACGTTGGGCGCCACGTGGCTGGGCTCCTCGGGCACGCCGCCGTGCGGGTGCGGATCCCCGTCGTCGGGCGGGCCGGGCCGGCCGGCTGCGGCGGGAGCGCGCCCCGGGTCCCCGGCGGCGGCCGGGGCGGCCCGCCGCTCGTCCGGCGGTCCCGCACCGGAGCGCGCGTGCCCCTCACGGGCCTGTGCGCCGTCGGTCCTCCGTTGTGCGTCGTCGGCCATGGGTCCTCCCGGGCTCTCGACCTACACATCCATCGTGGCCGGAGTGACCCGTTATGGCCTGTTGAGTCCTCCGGGACGGCCGGGAATTACGGGGCTGCGTGTTCGTGTGGTCCGAAAATCTGCATAATCACGGGAGATTTACAGGGGAGGGGACCGTCGCGTGAACGAGAACCAGGGGAACGACTGCCCCGGGTGCGGTACGCCGCGCCGGGCGGACCGGACCCCGTCCTGCGCCTGCGCGCTGCGGGCCGCCGACGCGCTGCGTGAGGCGCGCGAGCGGGAGGCCGCCGAGGCGGAGGACTTCGACCCGCTGCGGGTGAGGCCGTACGTCGGCCTGGGCGGGGCGTCCGGCGCGTCGTCGTCCGATGCGGCGCCGGGCGGGGAGCCGCGGGTGATCCAGGGGGAGATCGTCGCCGCCCGCGACTCCGAGGTGACCCTCGCGGGTCCCCTGCCGCCCGAGCAGCCGGGGCCGGGGGCCGGCCACGGCCCGCACGGGACCCACACCGCCCCGCAGGGCCCGGACGGCCACCCGCCGCACGGAGCGTTCGGCGTGGCGGCCCCCTCCGGCCCCGGGCCCGCGTACGCCGGGGCGGAGGCGCCGGAGGCCGTCGGGGCGCGGGACGCGGAGCCGGGGGCCGGGCAGGACGCCGGGG
The DNA here is from genome assembly GCF_042792855.1 of Streptomyces sp. NPDC056600. Lineage (NCBI taxonomy): Bacteria > Bacillati > Actinomycetota > Actinomycetes > Kitasatosporales > Streptomycetaceae > Streptomyces > Streptomyces sp. NPDC056600. The sequence goes on along the minus strand of NZ_JBHTVQ010000030.1, from coordinate 14,411 downwards.
CGCGCGGCGCACACCGTCGCCGCCGGACGCCCAAGCGCCGGGTCGCCATGGTGACGGCGGGGTCGGTGGTGGGCGTGGGCGCGGTGATCGCGGGCGTCACCAGCGGGCTGTTCTCGTACCAGGTGCCGTCCCGGACGACCTCGATGCCGCAGCGCGCGAGCGTGCCGGACGTGGACCCGACCCAGGACGACGCCGATCCGGCGACCGAGGGCACACCGGCGGCCGCGACGACGCGGAGCGGCTCGCCCTCCCCGTCGCCGAGCACCTCGGCCGAGGCCTCGGCCGACCCGTCGGGTTCCGCGGACGCCTCGCGGTCCCCCGAGCCGGAACGTTCCAGCGCCTCGGCCTCCCAGCCCGCCGACGGGACGGAGAACGGCACCACGCTGGTCTCCGGCTCGCTGGGCCCCGGCGACAGCGGCCCGGAGGTGGCGGAGCTCCAGCGCCGCCTCGCGGAACTGTGGCTCTACAGCGGCCGGGCGGACGGACGCTACGACGACCAGGTGCGCAACGCGGTCAGCGCCTTCCAGTACATCAACGGCATCAAGGACGACGAGCACGGCGTCTACGGTGCGGCCACCCGGTCCGCCCTGGAGGCCATCACCGAGGGCGACGGCGAGAGCGGCGGCCGCCGTGACGGACAGCAGGACGACGACGGACAGCGCGACGGCCGCTCGTCGTGGGGCCGCTGACCCGCCGGCACCCGGCGGGATGCCGCTGACCCGTCGGCGACGGCGGCAGTGGCGCGGACGTGGATAACCGGGCCCGGCCGGCGGGCGGTGGTGGGCCGGGCCCGGTTGGTCGATCGGCAGCACCCGTCCTGGGTGCGCCCGTTCGGTGCGACGACGGCGGCACGCGGCCCGCGTCGCGGTCTTCCACGGTGCCGCGCGGCGCGTCACGTGGTCCTGCGCCACCTCACACCTTGCGCGGCGTCACGCGGTTCTCGTGCGGTCACGCGGTTTTCGTAGGTCCTGCGGTCTCCCGCGGCCGGACGTCCTTCGCCGGTTGTCCGGTCTTTCGCGGTCGGCCCGAGGGCGGCGTCAGTCCTGCTCCGCCCTGACCAGGACCGAACCGTCGGCGGCGTGGGACACCCGGATCGCCCGCAGGTCGGGCACGACCACGTCCGGCGCGTACGCGCGGGCCCGCGGACCGATGCCGACCACCCGCATCCCGGCGGCCTTGCCCGCGGCGATCCCGGCCTCGGAGTCCTCGAAGACGAGGCAGTCCTCCGGCGCGATCCCCAGCTCCGCGGCCGCCTTCAGGAAGCCCTCCGGATCCGGCTTGGAGACGGCGACGTCCTCGGCGGTGACCTTGATCTCCGGCGCCGTGAGCCCGGCCGCCGCCATGCGCGCCGTGGACAGCCCCACGTCGGCCGAGGTGACCAGGGCGTGCGGGACGTCCCGCAGCGAGGCCAGGAACTCGGAAGCGCCCGGCACGGCCACCACACCGTCGGTGTCGGCGGTCTCCTCGGCCAGCAGCCGAGTGTTGTCGGCGTAGTTCTCCGACGTCGGGCGGTCGGGGAGCATCAGCGCCATCGTGGAGTACCCCTGGCGGCCGTGCGCCACCTTCATCACGAGGTCGCCGTCCAGCCCGTGGCTCGCCGCCCAGCGGCGCCAGACGCGCTCGACCGCGGCGTCGGAGTTGACGAGGGTCCCGTCCATGTCGAGCAGCAGGGCGCGTACGGACAGTTCTACGGCGGCACCCATGCGGCACGGCTCCAGACACGAGGGAGAAAAACCAAGGTGGCCCCGCCCGCCGGTCAGGGGGTGACGAGCGGGAACCACTTTGTTCCTCAACGATACAAAACCGTGGCGCTCCACGCCAGCCGGGGGTCCACGATGTGGACACGCCAACCCTCGGCTCAGCCGGTCACGGCCTCCCACAGGCTCCACAGACCCAGGCCCAGCATGACCACGGCTGCGATCTTGGTGATCAGCTCCAGCGGAACCTTCTTCATCAGCGCCTTGCCGCCGAGGATGCCGATCGCGGCCACCGACCACAGCGCCAGCACGGCACCAAGGCCCACCGACAGCGGGTCGTCGTACCGGGCCGCCATGTTGGCCGTCATGATCTGCGTGAGGTCGCCGAACTCGGCGACCAGGATGAGCATGAAGCCGGCCCCGGAGACCTTCCAGAAGGACTGGTTCTCCGGCTTACGGACCTCCTCCTCGTCCTCGCCCTTCTTGAACAGCAGCACCGCCGCGCCGCCGAGGAAGAGCACACCGGTGATCGCGTGCACGATCTGCTGCGGCAGCAGCGTCAGCACACTGCCCGCCGCCACGGCGAGCACCACGTGGACCAGGAAGGCCGCCGCGACGCCGGCGAAGACGTAGGAGGCGCGGTAACGCGTCCCGAGCACCAGACCGGCCAGAGCGGTCTTGTCGGGGAGTTCCGCGAGAAAGACGACGCCGAAGACGAGCGCCGTCACACCAATGCTGATCACAGTTCCTCAATCGGTCGGGCCACCCCGCCGAGAGCTTGCGCGATCGCGAACACCTCGGCACGGCAGCACACACGGATGCACACGGGTATGCACTGCTTGCCGAAGGTCTCGCCGGCCGTTCCGGTTCTCACCGGTCCACGGCCTCCGGGCGCCGGCTCAGCGAGCTGAGCAGTATGTCGACGGTCCCGGCGTAGGGCTACTCCCCTTCCGCTGCGCCCATCGTACGTGAACGTGCGGTGTGAACATCCGGGCGAACCCGCCGGAACCGCCTCCGGCCTCTTGTCGTGGCATGTACGCGTCGCTAACTTCTCACCGGCTGCTCATCCGCCGGCAATGTCACGCGAAGAGCATGCCGTCCGTCCGCGTTTCGCATCCCCACCACTCGAGGGACTTCGCATGCCCAAGTTCTACGCGCGTCACGGCCGCCGGTTCGGCATAGTCACGGCGCTGGCCGGGCTTCTCGCCTCGCTGGGCCTCTTCACCGCCCCGAGCGCCTCCGCCGCCCTCCCCACGCCCGTCAGCGCCGCCACCGCCCGCAGCTACCTCGCCGCCCTCCCGGTCCAGACCGAGGTCCGCACCGGCTACAGCCGCGACCTCTTCCCGCACTGGATCACCATCAGCGGCGCCTGCAACACCCGCGAGACCGTCCTCAAGCGCGACGGTTCGGGCGTCGTCACCGACTCGGCCTGCGCCGCCACCAGCGGCAGCTGGTACTCGCCCTACGACGGCGCCACCTGGAGCCTCGCCTCCGACGTGGACATCGACCACATGGTGCCGCTGGCCGAGGCCTGGGACTCCGGCGCCCGCAACTGGACCACCGCGCAGCGCCAGGCGTTCGCCAACGACCTCACCCGCCCGCAGCTGATCGCCGTCACCGACAACGTGAACCAGGCGAAGGGCGACCAGGACCCCGCCACCTGGATGCCGTCCCGCACCGCGTACCGCTGCACCTACGTGCGCGCCTGGGTGCAGGTGAAGTACTACTACGACCTCTCGGTGGACTCCGCCGAGAAGAGCGCGCTCACCAGCTACCTGGCGAGCTGCTGACCCACCACCCGGCCGACGCCGTCGAGCGTCGACCACCGGCCTTCAGGCACCGCGACCGGCCTGCGGGCACCGCGACCGGCCTGCGGCCACCGGCCCTCCGGGTGCCGAACCGGCTCGGCGCGTCCCTCCCTCCTGGCGGTTGACGCGCCGGGCCGTCTCCCGCCCGGCCCCGGCGCCCGGGTCGCGGTTCCGCCTTCACTCTCCCCGGTGACCTGGCGGGCCACGGCCGGGGCGCGGCTCCTCGGTCCGATCACACTGACGTCGATCGGCCCACTCCGAGGAGCCCCCATGCCCCAGCCCCCGCACGACGCGGACTCCGCGTCGATCCCGGCACCGGCCACCACGTCCGGTTCCGTCACCGATGCCCCGCCCTCCCGGGCGGCCACCGTTCCCCCGCCGTGCACCCGGACCCCCGGTGAGCCGGCGACGACCACCGCACCCGCGCCCCCGGCTCCGGTTGCGGCAGCGCCTGAACCGGAAGCCCCGGCCGCCGCCGGGGTGACGCCCGGGGCGACCTGTGCCGCCGAGCCCGGGTCCGACTCCGCGCCCGGGTCCGGGCCTGGATCGGGATCCGGGTCGGCAGGCGCCGCCCAGCCTCCCGGGTCTGGCCCCGAGGCATCTCTCGCCGCAGGTCCCGCCACCGACCCCGCGATCGTCGCCGCCGTGCCTGCCGCGCCCGCCGCGTCCACCGCGTCCACCGCGTCCACCGCGTCCACCGGCGGCACGTTCGCCTCGCTCGCTCTCGTGGTGGACCAAGGGACCGCTGCCGCCCGCCGCCACGTGCTCGCCCTCTTCCGCGTCGTGACCGGTCTTCTCTTCGCCTGCCACGGGGCCGCGTCCCTGTTCGGCGTCCTCGGCGGAGCCCATGGCACCGGAGGTACCGTCCCGGCCGGCGCCTGGCCGGGGTGGTACGCCGCCGTCATCCAGCTCGTCGGCGGCAGCCTCGTCCTGCTCGGGCTCGGCACCCGTACCGCCGCCCTGATCTGCTCCGGCTCGATGGCCTACGCGTACTTCGGCGTCCACCAGGCCCGCGGGCTGTGGCCCCTGGAGAACGGGGGTGAACCGGCCGCCCTCTTCTGCTGGTCGTTCCTCCTTCTGGTCGTGTCCGGCCCGGGCGCCCTGTCGCTGGGCGCCCTGACCGGCCGTCGGTTCAGCGCGCGGTCGTCCAGCCGAACGGCACCGTGAAACAACCCACCCTGGCTCCTGAGGAACCCGGCTTGTCGTGGATCACCACGGAGGACGCCCCGCCCTTGCGGAAGCCCCAGTCGTGGTGGGCCGTCGCCTTGCCGGAGCCCTTGCCGTCCGCCGTGAAGTCCAGCCAGACCTCGTTGCGGGGGTTCACCGCGGACGGGTCGGTGGACGGCCGGTGCTGGTAGTGCCCGCCCGCCGCGGCCGGGTCGGCGGCACACGGCTTGGTGTGCACGTGGACCCCGTAGGTGTGACCGGCCTTCAGCCCCTTGGCCCGCAGGGTCACCGTGGTCGCCCCGTCGACCGCCGTCCGCTGGCCGACCTCCACCCAGGAGCCGACCGGCACCAGCTTCTTGTCGTAGGTGAACGCCGTCGTCGCCTTCTTCTTCCCGGCGAACACGCCGTCGGTCGTCATGGTGTAGCCCGGCCGAACGCTCTTCCCGTGCTGCCCGCCGTCGTCGGCGACGGCCACCCCGCCTGCTCCCAGCACGGCCGCCGCCGCGACCCCCGCGCACACTCCGACCCAAGCCGCCATCTCTGCCGCTCCTCGCTGTCGTCACTGCTCACCGTCGGTCTGCACCTCCGTTGATACGTGAGGCGGCCGGGCCGCGCTCGTCGGGCACCGGCACAAGGAGGAACGTGATCTTGCGGGCATACGTGCCCCTCATGCACGCCAATCACCTGATCGGCGTAGTCTTTGCCAGTTGTCCGCCATCGGCCGCCCTTGCCGCCCCCTGCGACGCCGCGGCCCGGCACCAGCCGGGAGAGAGGTCCGGGAGGAAGCCGTGTGGGAGAGTGCCGGAACGCTGGCCACCAGTCCGTGGATCTACGGGCTGATCGCGGCCTCCATCCTGCTCGACGTCTTTCTGCCGGTTCTGCCCAGCGGCATCCTGGTCGCCGCCGCGGCCACCGCCGCCGCTGCCGAGACCGGCGCGGCCGCGGTGGGCGCCGACGGGGTGGACGGAGCCGCCGCGGCCACCGCCCTTCCCGATCTCCTGGTCCTGGTCGTGTGCGCGGCGACCGCCTCGGTCCTCGGCGATCTGGCCGCGTTCCGGGTAGGCCTGCGCGGCGGGCGGCGGCTGGACCAGGTGATGGCCCGTTCACGCCGGCTGCGCACCGCGCAGGCCCGCCTGGGCGCCGCCCTGGCGCGCGGCGGCGGCGCGCTCGTCCTGGTGGCCCGCTTCGCCCCCGCGGGCCGTTCGGTGGTCAGTCTCGGCGCGGGCGTGGCGCAGCGACGGGTGGGCGAGTTCCTGCCCTGGTCGGTGCTGGCCGGGATCAGCTGGGCGGGCTACAGCGTGGCCCTCGGTTACTTCGGCGGCGAATGGCTGGGCGCGGGCTGGCTGACCACGGCGGTGTCGGTGCTCGCCCTGTTCCTGGCCGGGTCGGCCGCCGCGCTCCTGCTGCGCCGTCCGGGGCCCGAGGCGGGCGGCGCGGCCCCCGCCGGCCCCACCTGGGGACGCCCGCACGGCACGTGAGGGCGCGGCTCCTCCCTCCCGCCCCCTGCCGGACACGACTCCGCCCCTGCCGGCTGAGTCGGCAGGGGCGGAGGTCAGGTGCGGTCGGGGTCAGCGGCGACCGTGGTGGCGGCCGTGGTCACGGTCGCGGTCGTAGCGGTCGCGGTCGTAGCGGTCGCGGTCGTAGCGGTCGCGGTCGTAACGGTCACGGTCGCGGTCGTAGCGGTGGTCACGGCCGTGGTGCCGGTGGTCGCGGCAACGCTCGCCACGCCAGTGGTGACGGCCGTGGTCGCGGTGGTTGTGACAACGGCGGTCGCGGCAACGGTCTCCACGCCAGTGGTTGTGACCGTTGTGCCGGTGGCAGTGCCGGTCCGCGCTGACGCTCTGCGTGGCCGAGGCGGTGGCCGCGGCCGAGGTCGCCGGCGCGGCCGACGCGGTGCCCGCGCCCAGACCCGCGACGAGCGCCAGGGCGGCGACTGTGGTAGCGGCGAATTGGCGGATGCGCATGATCCCCTCCATGGACGGCGTGACGCGGCGCACCCCAAGCGGTTGCCCGGAAGGTACGTTTCCGCGTCCCGATGGACTTGCACCTCCGTTGTACGCACCGCATTGGCCCGGTTGCTGCATTATGCGAGGTCTGTCCCCCGTTCGGCCCAGCGCACGGAGTCCGCCCACAGCGCGCAGACGTACGGCGGACCCGACGGGCCACGAACCCCCTGCGGGCGCCTGCCTCAACGGGGCCGGCGGGCATGGCGAACCGCCGGGACCGGCGGACGGCCTCGCCCCGGGCCGGGCCCGCGCCGATGGATCAGCCACCACCCGGGCCGGGCCCGCGCGGGGCGACCGACCGCGCCCTGGCCAGGCCCTTCGGACGACCACCCTCGCCCCGGCCCCGCCCGCGGAACGACCGATCTCACCCGCGACCAAGCTCGCGGAACGACCCACCTCGCCCAGCCTCCAGGCCGGCCGACGACAGGCCCGGCGGACCACAGACCTGGCGGACGACGCGCCTGGCCTGGGCGGCATTGCCCGGCCCGGGCGGCACCCCCGCCCCGGCGACACGCCCAGCCCGGGGTACCCCCACAGCCGCCGGCCCCGGCGGCCAAGGGGCGGGAGCTCGCCTACGCGGTCGGGGCCGGAGCCTTGCTCCCTCTCACCTCCAGGTGGGCGAGCAACTCGGCCGTGGCCTCGGCGACGGCGTCCACCGCCGCGTCGAACACCTCACGGTTGTGGGCGGCGGGCGCCCGGAACCCCGAGACCTTCCGCACGTACTGCAGCGCGGCGGCCCTGATCTCTTCCTCCGTGGCCTCGCCCGGCAACACGGGCGGACGGAGCGTCTTGATGCTGCGACACATACGTCAAGTGTCGCGCGGACCGCCCACCACGGAAGCGTTTCCGCGCAGACGGGGAGGCTCGGACACGGACCCCCGGCCGCCGTCCGCCGTCAGGGCCGTCGCGCCACGAACACCAGCTCCCGCCCCGGCCGGTCGGGCGCGTCCCGCACGTCCTCCAGCACGAAACCGTGGTCGGCGAGGTCCCGCTCCACCTCGTCGCGCTCCCGGAAACGGAGCGTCGACTCCGAGGTCAGCACCGCCCCGTCGGCGCCGAAGACGTAGGTCCCGCGGAAGGTGACCAGCGGTGGGCTCACCTCGATCAGGTCGAACCAGGTCTCGACCGCGCCCACCCCCTCGACCTCCGTCACGCCCCACGACGCCTCCCGGGTCCACCCCTCCCAGGCGCGCCGCGCCGGGTCACGGGTCTCGAAGACGAGCCGCCCACCCGGCCGGAGAGCGGCGTGGGCTCCTCGCAGCGTCCCGGCCCACACCTCGGGGTCGACGATCGCCTGGGCCACGTTCGCCGTCATCGTCGCGAGGTCCACCCGCATCGGCGGCAGATCCGTCGCGTCGCCGTGGATCCACCGGACCCGCCCGGCCGCCGGCTTGGCCCGGGCGACGTCGAGGGACGCACCGGCGGGATCGACGCCGGCCACCTCGATCCCCCGGTCGGCCAGCAGGAGCGCGAAGACACCCGTTCCGCAGCCGATGTCCAGGACCTGGCGGGCCCCGAACTCCTCCGCCATGCACAGGTATGCGTCGAGATCACCGCGGTCGGGGTCGAGCGGATCGTAGAGTGCGGCGAGCCGTGGATGCCTGAATCCTTCGTCCGTCATGCCGCGCACCATAGGCCCGGCCGTCGTGGGCCACCAGGGACTTTTCGCCGACGCCCGATCAAACGTCGACAACGAGGGACACCCGTTCGAGGGAAACCGACGGGTCGAACTCGCTTCAAGAAATCGAACAGGCGTAGCATTGTCGACGTGGCCAAGACCTACGACTTCCCGAGCGACCTGCTCGACGGACAGGCGGAGTTGCATCAGGTCAGGGCCGAGCTCTCGGCCCTCCTGAAGCGTCTCCCCTGGTCCGTCGCGCCCCACGACGGTTTCAGCGACGACAACGGCTGGCGCAAGGTCGAGCGCCCCGCCTCCCCCGGGTGGTCGCCGGACGAACAGGCCTACGTCGAGAAGCTGCGCCGCCGCGAGCACGAGCTGGCGGTGTTCGTGACCACCCACCCTTTCTGGCAGGACGTCCAGGGCGCCGACGCCGTCGAGGCGCGCTCGGGCGTGAAGCACGCCACGGCCCGGCCCGACGACGCCTGACACCACCACCACCGCCGGCACCGGCACCGGCACCGGCACAACCGTCAGCACCACCGCCTTCGCCGCCTGCGCCGCTCAGGTGACCGTCGCCGTCACCGGTAGCCCGTGACGTCCGCCTCCCGCCCGGCGTCCTGGACCTCGACGATGTACCGCCAGGCGTCGGGGCGACTGCCGTCGCGGTCGGTGAAGCCGTACTCCTTGGCGAGGCCGCCGCTGGAGAGGGACTGCCCGTTCCAGCGGCTCACCTCGGGGTCGGCGGCCAGCGCGGCGACGGCCCGTCCCACGAAGAAGGGAGTCTCGGAGATCGCGAAGTGCGGTTCACGCTCCACCGCGTCCCGCCAGTTCTCCTCAGCGACCCCGAAGTGGTCGAGCATGATCTCCGACCGCATCCAGCCCGGGGTGAGCGCCACCGCCGTCGCGCCGCGCGGGCCGACTTCGTGGGCGAGGGAGAACGCCATCCGCAGCACGGACGCCTTGGCAAGGTCGTAGAAGAAGGAGTTCCGGTAGCGCTCCGCGTTGTACTCGGCGGTCCCGTCCGTCATCTCCACCACCAGCCCGCCGGGCCGGCGCAGCAGCAGCGGCAGGGCGAAGTGGCTGGTCACGGCATGCGTCTCCACGGCCAGACGCAGGAGCCGCAGCCCTTTGTCGAGGTCGTGCTCCCAGACGGGGCTCTCCCACTCGAAGAGGTTCTCCCCGCCCCAGATGTCGTTGACGAGCAGGTCCAGCCCGCCCTGCTCGGCGTCGATCCGCTCGACGAGGCCGCGGACCTGGTCCGGGACCAGGTGGTCGGTGGGGACGGCGATCCCCCGCCCGCCGGCCGCGGTCACCAGCTTCGCCGTCTCCTCGATGGTCTCCGGCCGCCCGTACTCCGACCGCGTCTGCCGCGTGGTCCGCCCGGTGACGTACACGGTCGCCCCGGCCGCCCCGAGCTCCACCGCGATCCCCCGGCCCGCCCCGCGTGTCGCCCCCGCGACCAGCGCGACCTTGCCCTCCAGCACTGGCACCGCCGCCATGCCGACTCCCTTCCGCCCATGCTCGCCATGGGTCACCCCCATAGCTATCAACCACCACCGACACCGCCCCGCCCTTTTCGCACAACGGCCGTCCGTGGCGATCTCGCGAAGCGGCCTTGGCCGGGACTCCGGGCCGCCGGCCGCCGTTCGTCCTCCGGTACCGGCTCGCGGTGCACGCGATGTCGGCGAGGCGCCTGGAAGCGCCGTACGACCTGTGGTCGGCGGAGGCCGACGACCCCGGACCGGAACTCGCGGGCCGCCTCGGCGCCCACACCGACTGGCGCCACCCTTCGGACCCGCTCCCGCCCAGGCCCCGCGGCCCCGCGCCCACCGCTCGGCGGCCCGGCACCGGGAGCGACGGTTCGGAAGGGAGGCGTACGAACGCGAGAAGGCCCGCGGACGGGAGGCTGCGGGCGAGGCGGCGGCGGACGGCCGCCGGTGACCGTCGTCGGCCACCGGTCGCCGGACAAGACACTTCATGCGACGGCCAGTTGGGGATATCTCCGCGCGGAGGAGGAAGAGGGTGGCTACGTCCACCCACCCGCAAGAGGGGACCTCCGCAGATGAGCAGTCTCACCACCAAGGCGTTCTGGAAGGCCACCGCCGAGCGCGCGATCCGCACCTTCGCCCAGGGCACCCTCGGCGCGATCAGCGCCGACGGCATCGGCATCCTGGACGTCGACTGGGGCGAGGCCTTCGGCATCGGCGGGCTCGCCGCCGTCCTGGCGGTCCTCACCGCGATAGCGGCCAGTGGCAGCGGGACCGAGGGTCCCGGCATCACCGAGACGGTCGTCACCGCGGCCTCGACCGCCGCTCGTGCCGACCGCGCGGCCGCCCCGCCCACCGGCCCGACGACGCGGTGACCGCCCGGCCGGGACGACCGGCGTGACTAGGAGCGGCCGGTGATTCCCCGCGCGGCGAGGACGTCCTTCGCGCCCGGGATCATGTGCTCCAGGGCGCGCAGACCGGTGAACACCTTGAGGTTCGGCAGCAGATCCAAGTCTTCCAGCGACCGCACGTCGAACAGGTCGTCCTCGCCGTCCCACACCGGGGCACACTCCATGTAGACCCGATGCCCGCCGTCGAAGGTCAACTCATCCACCGTGGCCAGCAGTTCCGCCGGTATCTCCAGGGCCTCGAAGTAGGCCCTGGCCTCGTCGAAGACCTGGTACTCCAGGTCGTGCTCCTCGGCGTAGTCGTGCAGGTCCTCCACGCCTCGCTCCGCCATGAGCCGGCGCAGGCTGAACGCTGGGACGAGGGTCTCGTCCCAGTACATGAGCTTCTCGACGACGAGGAGCTTGAAGTTGAAGTCGCGGAAGGCGGTCATGCCCTAGATATAACAGCGCGGTACGACAGCGCGGGCGAGCCGTCCGTGCCGGCAGGTCACACAAGACCCCTGGCCACCGCCCGGATGCCGAGCGGCTGGGAGGACGGCGGCCGCCGCGTGTCCGGTCAGCCGGTGGGTCCTCGCCCAGTTCCCGCGTGACACCCCAGTGGCCGCGATGGCGCAGGGTGACGCGCCCCTTGGACCGGGTTCGTCGCCCCCGGTGCGAACCGCGTCACGGCGTGCCCCCGGCACCGTCACGGGCCCCGCGCCCTGGAAGCCGACCACGGTGAACCCGGCGAGCAGCAGGGCCAGGCCGGTCTGCGCGACGGAGAGGGCGAGCATCGTCGACCGGGTCCCGGTCTCGCCGTCCGCGCCGCGAGGGTCCGCCAGGCCCCTCCCCTGCCGTCGGCCACTGCCGTCGAAGGCCCCCGCGACCATGATCGCGGGGGCCTTTTCGCCGGTGCGCGCGGACGGTTTCGAACCGCCGACATCCGCCTTGTAAGGGCGGCGCTCTACCGCTGAGCTACGCGCGCTGGACAATACGAGCCGACAGCCTACCTTGCCGCGCCCGGCGCCCCGCAAACCGTCCGCCCGGGGAGCGAACTGCCGGGGCCGTGTGGCGCGTCGACACAGGTGGGACAATGGCGGGGTCGGCCCGGCGGTGTGACGGGGAGTGGATGTGTCGGACAAGTCGTGGGCGCCGGGGCCGGTCAAGGACGTGCTGGCCCTGATGGCGCTGCCGTTGCTGCTGGCGCCGGTGCTGGCGGGGGCGTTCGCGGGCGGGGGGACGCGGCGCTGGTTCGGGGGGCGGACGGACGACCGGCGGGCCCAGGCGCAGGAGGCCAAGGACGCGGCGGCGCAGGCGTTCTACGAGCTGGACACGGCGCAGCGGGAGATGCGGCTGTCGATCGAGACGATCAGGGCGGTGGACGACTCCCCCGAGGCCCGGCGGGCGCTGGCCTCGTTCGAGGACTTCGGGCGGCGGGTCGACGAGGTCAGCCACCGGTACATCCAGGCGATCGACGCGCACGATCTGGACCGCGACGACCTGGACGCGGCCACGGCCGGCCGGGCGCGGGAGCAGCTGAGCCGGGCGCGGGACGAGCTGGACCAGGTGCGGCGTGAGCTGGAGCGGTTCGCCGAGGGGCTCGGGCCGCTGCTGGGGAAGGCGGAGACGCAGCTGGCCCGGCTGGCGCCGGCGGTGGAGCGGGCCCGGCAGGCGTTGCGGAACGCGGCCGAGCAGCTGGACGCCACGCGGGGCGCGGGGCTGCGGGCGGACGACCTGGCGGCGCGGCTGGCGGCGCTGGGGCCGGAGCTGACGTTGCTCAACGAGGGCGCCGGGCGGCACGGTGTGGCCGCCACGCTGCAGCGGGCCGACCGGGTCACGCGGGAGGCGGAGGCGGTGCGCGCCGAGGCGGCGCGGCTGCCGGAGCGGGCCGTGGAGATCGACCGGCGGCTGGTGTCGCTGCGGACCCGGGCCGAGGCGCTGGAGACGAGGACGGCCCAGGTCGGGCCCATTCTGAGCGAGCTGCGGCGGGGCTTCGCGCTGGCCTGCTGGCAGGACCTGCAGTCGGTGCCGGAGCAGGCGGCGCGGAGTGTCGCGCAGGCCGGGGAGCGGCTGGCGGAGGCGCGGGCGGCGCGGCAGGAGCAGCGGTGGGCCGACGCGACGGCGCTGCTGGCGACGGTGCGGGCGCTGCTCAACTCGGCGGACGAGGCGGTGTCGGCCGCCGGGGACCGGCTGCGGCGGCTGGAGGCGGTGCGCAAGGATCCGCAGGCGGAGGTGGAACGCGCCCGGTTCGCGGTGCGGGACGCGCAGCGGCTGGCGATGGCGGGCCGGCACCGGCCCGATCCCCGGCACGCGGCTCCGCTGGACGCTGCGGCGGCGCGGCTGGAGCGGGCCGCGGCGGCGGTCGAGGAGGCGGGGCGGCACCCGGACTGGTGGCACTTCCTGGAGGAGACGCGGGCGGTCCGGGAGGACGTGGCCCGGGTGGTCGCCGCGATACGGGAGGAGCGGGCGGGAGGCTGAGGCCGAGGAGGGCCGGGCCGGTCGGCGTCCCGGGGCGGTGCTTGCCGGGTCCGTGCTTGCCCGGTCGGTGCTTGCCCGGTCCGTGCTTGCCGGGTCAGCGCTTGCCCGGTGGGCGCTTGCCCGGTGGGTGCGCGTGGGAGACCGCGAGTTCGAGCAGGTAGCGCTTGGTCACCCGGCCGCCGTACGTGCCGTCGATCAGGGCCGCGACGCAGTTCAGCAGGCCGTCCCTGGAGCGTTGCGGCAGAGCCCGGTGGTTCGAGTAGCTCCGGAGCAGGTCCAGGTAGTCCGCGGTGCTGTAGGTGAGGTCCCGCAGGTGGCGGCGGAAGACGGTGGGACCGAACCGGCCGCTGCGGGCGACCTCCTCGGCGTGGTCCGAACTGTCCACGGCCTCGGGCGCGGGAGGTCGCAGGCCGGGTGGGGTGTCCGGGTCGAAGCGCTCGTAGCAGCGCTGGACGTCGACGAAGAACTGCTCGGTGCCGCCCTGCACGTGCTGCGTGCGGATGACGGCGAGGGCTCCGCCCGGGCTTAGCGCGTCGGCGGCCTTGACGGTGCGGACGGCCGGGTCGATCCAGTGGAAGGCGGTCGCCGAGAGGACGACGTCGTACGGCTCCTCGGGGAGGGGCCAGGTCTCGAAGTCCGTGGTCAGGACCTGCGCCGCCGGAGCGTGGGCGAGGTTGCGGCGGGCCACCGCGGCCATGCGGGGGCCGGCGTCGAGGGCCGTGACGCGGTAGCCGCGGGCGGCCAGGGGCACGGTCGCCTGGCCGGTTCCGCAGCCGAGTTCGAGGACGCGGGCGCCGGGGTGGGCGCCGGTGAGGTCCGCGAGGTCGTCGTACAGCTCGGGCGGGTAGCCGGGGCGGACGCGGTCGTAGAGCTCCGCGTCCTCGTCGAAGGTGCGGCTCAGCTGGAGCCGCCGGGTCTCCTGGGGGCTGTCGTCGCGTCGCATCGTCCCGTCCGGGTGGCCTGTGTCGGCGCGCTGTCAGCCGCAGCAGCCTCCGCCGCAGCAGCCGCCTCCGCCGGAGGCCGCGGGGGCGGGCGCCGCGGAGCCGGCGGTGCGGCCGCCGACGGCGACGGTGGAGAGCAGTTTCACGGTGTCCTCGTGACCCTCGGGGCAGGTCGCGGGGGCGGAGGACTCCGCCATGGGGCGGCTGAGTTCGAACGTGTCGCCGCAGCTGCGGCAGCGGTACTCGTAGCGAGGCATGGAGTCATTATGCGGGGCGGCGGCCCCGGGGACGGCTGCGCGGCCCGAGAGGTGCACCGGGC